>JBOHEL010000015.1:0-25428 GCA_050700995.1 Sciscionella sp.
CCGACTTCCCGGTGACCATCCACGGTAGGCTCGCGCCCGCGCGTCGCTACGGGCTACTCACCAGTTTCCGGAACCCGCCGCAGGTGCTGGCGCTGGCCAACGAGGTCTCCGGCCCGCTGCGGGCGGCGGGCCTGCAGGTCGACGAGCTGCGGGCGCGCGACGGCGCACCGGCGGCCGATATCGCCTGCGCGCTACTGCCGGACGTGATCGCCGAGCGCGAGTGGCTGGCGGCCGAGGTGGCGGCGCGGTGGCAGGCTCGGGCGGCGAAAGCCGGGACGCCCCCCACGGCGGCGGTGCTGGTGCGCCGCCGCAGCGATATGGCGGAGATCGCGGGCGCGCTGCGGGCACGCGGGCTGCCGGTGGAGGTGGTCGGCCTCGGTGGCCTGCTTGACGAACCCGAAGTGCGCGATCTGGTGAGCGCGCTGCGCGTACTGATCGACCCGCTGGCGGGTGTCGCGGCCGCGCGGCTGCTCACCGGCGCACGTTGGCGGTTGGGGGCGGCCGATCTCGACGCGCTGTGGCAGCGGGCACGCATGCTGGTTGCCGGTCCGGCGCCCCGGCCGTCACCGGATGGCTCGCAGGCGGGCGTGGATGTGGCCGCCGCGCTGCCGGGGGAGGGCGCCGAGCAGGCTGGCCTTGTCGACGCGGTGGACGACCCCGGCGATCCGGGGCGGTACTCGGAGCAGGGCTACCGCCGCATCGAGTCGTTGCGCCGCGAGCTGGCGGCACTGCGGAGGCGGCTGGACCAGCCGCTGCCGGAGCTGGTCGCCGATGTGGAACGCACGCTGGGGCTGAACATCGAGGCGATGGCCCGGCCGGGGCGGGTCGGGCGTGCCCATCTCGACGCTTTCGCCGACGTGGTGACCGGTTACGCCGAGGCGAGCCCGACGGCGTCGCTACGAGCGTTGCTTGACTACCTGGCCACCGCGGAAACCGCCGAGGACGGTCTGGAACCCGGCGAGGTCGAGGTATCGCCGGACCGCGTACAGGTGCTGACGGTGCACGCCGCGAAGGGGTTGGAGTGGGAGGTCGTGGCGGTGCCGCAGCTGGTGGCAGGCGTGTTCCCCGGTAGGAAGCGGTCTTCGAGCTGGTTGAAGACGATCACCGAGTTGCCTGCCGAACTTCGCGGAGACGCCGAGGACCTGCCGGCTCTGCGGGTGTCGGCCGGTGACGACCGCAAGGAGATGGCCGAGGCACTGGCCGTGCACGAGGCGGAGTTCGAGGAGCGCAGGCTGACCGAGGAGCGGCGGCTGCTCTATGTGGCGCTCACCCGGTCGCGGCGCTGCCTGTTGCTCTCCGGGCACTGGTGGTCGGAGGGCGGCAGGAAACCGAGGGGGCCTTCGCCGTTTCTCGTCGAATTGCGGGAGTTGCTCTCGGCGGAACCCGGGATCGGCGTCGTCGCGCGATGGTGTGATCCGCCGTCGGACGGCGAACAGAACCCGCTAGCCGCGAGGGCGCGGTCGATGCAGTGGCCGTCTGATCCACTTGGGGTCCGGCGCGAGGACGTCAGTGCCGCTGCCGCGATGGTGCTGGCGGAAATCGGCGAGGTCGGCGCCCCGGACCGCGCTGCGGATGCCGAGGACGATCCCGATGGCTGGTCGGCGGATGTCGACGTACTGCTGGCCGAACGGGAGGCCGCGGGCGGGCGCAGGGAGAGCGTCACGCTGCCCTCGCAGCTGTCGGTGAGCCAGCTGGTTGAACTGGCGGCCGACCCCGACGCGCTGGCGAGGCGGCTGCGGCGGCCGCTGCCGTTCCCGCCGAACCCCTCCGCGCGTCGGGGCACCGCGTTCCACGCCTGGTTGGAGCACCGTTTCCGCTCGGCGAAGCTGCTCGACCTCGACGAGTTGCCGGGCGCCGCCGACGAGGGTGCGGCACCGGATGCGCATCTAGATGTACTGAAGGCGGCCTTCGAGGCCGGTGAGTGGGCACACCGCTCTCCGCACGATGTCGAGGTGCCGTTCGAGACCATTATCGACGGGTACGCGGTGCGCGGGCGGATGGACGCGGTGTTCGCCGACGCCGACGGCGGTTGGACCGTGGTGGACTGGAAGACCGGCGCGATGCCCGACGCGCAACAGCTTCGCTCGGTCGCGGTGCAGCTCGCCGCGTACCGGCTGGCATGGGCGGCACTGTCCGGCGGCCCGCTCACGCGAGTACGCGCGGCGTTCCACTACGTGCGTCACGATCACACCGTGCGGCCGGCCGACCTGCTCGACGCGGAGGGCCTCCGCGCGCTGCTGCGCTCTGTCCCGGAGCCGGACTAGGGCCAATGCCGTGTAGTTGGGCGGGGTGGCGGTCAGCGCCGGGCGGACCGACGCACCCGCAGCGCCAGCGATATCAGCGGCCATTGCAGCGGCAGCCGCGCGAACGCCGCTACCTGCTGCCAGCCAGGCTTGCGTTCGCGCCGGTAGTCCGCCGCCATCTTCACGTTGCCTGGCAGAACCGCGACGAACAGCAGCGCGCTCGCCGCGCCGCCGAGCCCTCGGGTGCGGCGACCGGCGACCGCGGCTGCACAGGCCAACTCGGCCGCACCCGAGAGCCTCGTCCAGGTGCGGGCCGCACCAGGCAGCCGTCGTGGTATCAGGGTGTCGAACGGCGCCGGCCGCAGGAAATGCAATGCCCCAGCGCCGCCGAGCAGCCCAACCAGTGCCGCCACCCGTGCTGTCTCGCGTCGTTTCTTCGTCATGCCGCCAGCATGGCAGGCGAGCGCCCCGCCACGTCAGCGGTGCGCCGCCGCCTGCCGCACAGTGTGATCCATTACGCTGCGGCGGCGTGACAGACGGGCTCCGCGGTGCGATCACGATGCCGACAGGCCGGATCAGCCCGATCCGGTCGATCCAGCGCAGGGTGCTCGGCGCGCTGCTGGCGCTGGTGTTCGCGACGGCGATCGTGTATCTGGACCGCGGCGGCTACCGGGATGTCTCGAGTCACCCGCTCACGCTGCTGGATGCGCTGTACTACGCCACCGTCTCGCTGTCCACCACCGGTTACGGCGACATCACCCCGGTAACGGAGAGCGCGCGCCTGATCAACATCGTTGTCATCACGCCGCTGCGGGTGCTGTTCCTCATCGTGCTGGTCGGTACCACGCTCTCGGTACTGACGGAGCGCTCCCGGCAGGCTTTCAAGGTTCAACGCTGGAGGTCCAGGGTGCGCGAGCACATCCTCGTCATCGGCTACGGCACCAAGGGCCAGGCCTCGGTCGACGGCATGCTCGGCGACGGCGAGCAGCCGGGAAACATCGTGGTGGTCGACCTCGACCAGCGGGTGCTGGCGGCGGCGTCGTCGGCAGGCCTGGTCGCGGTGCACGGTTCGGGCACCCGCTCGGAGGTGCTGCGGACGGCGGGGCTGCGCCGAGCCCGCGCCGTCGTGGTGGCGACCGGCAGGGACGACACGGCGGTGCTGGTGACACTCACCGCGCGGGAACTTGCGCCGAAGGTGCGGATCGTGGCCTCGGTGCGGGAAACCGAGAACGTGCACCTGTTGCGGCAGTCCGGAGCCGACTCGGTGGTGGTCTCCAGCGAGACCGCGGGCAGGTTGCTCGGCATGGCGACCAAGACACCGCTTGTGGTGAACATGGTCGAGGACCTGATCACGCCGGAGTCCGGGTTGGCGATAGCTCAGCGGGACGTCGAGCAGTCCGAGGTCGGCGGTTCACCACGGCACCTGCACGACATCGTGCTCGGGCTGGTCAGGGAAGGCAGCCTCATCAGGGTGGACGCCCCGGAGGCCGACGCTATCGAGACCGGCGACCAACTGCTCTACGTCCGCAAGGCGACGCCCCCTGCCGCCTGATACGTATTCCCAGGTCACGACCCGTGTGCACTTTCCGGGGTTATGGCGCCGGTACTGTGCCGGTAGATACTAATCCGACCAAAAGTAAGTCAACACCGCTGGTAGAGGCATGATCGGCGTCGACTTACTTTTGATCTCCTTAGTAAGTGCTCACGGGTATGCGTTCGGGCGCGCTGGGCGCGCCAACCGCCGTGCCCGCTCGGCCGGGCGGCCGAGGGCATGCCACTATCGGATGGTGACGGTTTCCCTGAGAAGGCTGCTGCTGGCCGCGATCGTGGTGGGCGCCGCTATCGGGGTGGCGGCGCTGGTGTATTTCGTGGTGCCAACTCTGCTAGGGCCGCACGGGGGCGGCGATCAGGCGAAAGCGGTGGACGCGACGGTGTCGGCGACGGCCGCGTGCAACGCGGGAGATCCCTACGACACCGTGACCTTCACCGTCAATGGCGTGCAGCGGCATGCCAGGCTGAACGGCTGCGGGAACGCCACGGGGCAGCACGTGCTCGTCGCGCCGCCCGACCAGCAATCTTCGAATCAGCTGGTGCAGCCGGCGGCGACCGCCGAGGGCGCCGCGCCTCCCGGCTACCGCCGCCTCGGGTTCGGCCTGCTGGCATTGGCGGGCATCGCAGGTACCGGTTACGGCTACCTGGTGCTCCGAGGCGGCCCGCCACGGCGTCCCGGCCAGACCACCGGTTCCGGCGCGCTCGACCTGCCCGCACCAGCGTGACCCGCCGTAACGTCCGGCGCAGGACGCTAGGCCACGGCGTTCGACGGGACTTTCCAGGTGTTGCACTGCGAGGTGAGGTTCCGGTCGTAGCCCTGCTTCCACCACGCGCCGCTCCATTTCGGTAGCCCGTGGTCCGGTGGGCGGCCGGTGTTGGCGAAGTCGCCGCGCTTGCGGTTGTCCCGCAGCGCCTCCTGTGCCATCCCTGTGGTGACCGAGCCGTAGCCCGCGGTGGCGGCGAGGAACATCCCTGAGAAGCACTGTGCCTGCAGTTCCAGCCGCCGCGACAGTTGGAGGCCTGCGTCGCTATCCTGGCCCGCTGCCGTGCGCCTGCCGACGTACGCCCTGCTGACCCCGCTCATCGCCTGCACGTGGTGGCCGAATTCGTGGGCGAGTTGGCCGAGGTAGACACCGGGGTAGGCACCGATCTTCTCCACCTTGGCGTAGTGGTTCGGCGTCCAGTAGATGGTTTCGTCGGCATCGCAGTACCAGGCGGTCTGCTTCCAGGCGCGCGCCCCGCAAGGGTTCCCTTCGGTACCGCTTGGCACCTCGACCAGCCTGGGTGTGTCCATCGGAAGCCCTGCCTGGCGCATCAGCGGCGTCCACGCCGCGACGAGACAGTCGATGGCCGCCCGGTTGAACCTGTCCTGGCCCGCGACCGACGTAGTGAAACGAGGGAGCCTGCAGTTCAGGGTGCGCAGGCCGAGACCACCCGCGAACAACGGGTTGCCGCCGAGCGCCACGACCGGCCGCGGCCCGCTCGAGGTTTCCTGGTTGGGCGGCTCGCTGCCGGTGCTCCCGCTGGGGTAGTCCACGGTGGTCGTCGCCGCATCGGTGGTGGGGTCCTGCGTGGTGGTCGGGGCAGTCAGCGTGGTGGTCTGCTCGGTCGGTGTCGGCGAGGTGGCAGCGGTCTCGGTGGGCACCGGCGCCTGGTAACCGACGTCGGCGACGCGGTGATGGTGCGTTGACAACCCGATGGACCCCAGCACGATCAGCAGCAGCAGTGCCAGGCCACCGGCGCTCAGCCCGGTCGCGAGGCCGGTACGCGACTTTCGCGGTGGCGGCATGTCGTACGGGGTGCCGCTGTGGCCCTGCGTCACCCATGGCGGCAGCCGCGGGCCCGCCGTGGGCAGCGTGGCCATATGCCAGCCCGGCATGGCGGTGTGGCCGGCCTGCGGCGGTCGCGCAGGCACCCCGGTGACAGGCGGTCGCCGCGGCGTAGCGGGCCCCCCGCGCTGTGGTATGCCCATTCGGCGGGTGACCGGGTTGACCGGCGGCAGCGGCAGCGCTGTCGGCGGAGCCAGTGGGCGAGACGCGGGAGGGCGAGGTGGTGTCATGGGGCCCTGTCGCGGTCGCCGCGGGTCTGGCATACCGGGAGGTGATCCCCGGCCATTCGGCGGCTGCGTCATCTATCAATCCCCCTGCTGGCGCCGAAAAGTTACCCGATGTGCGGATGAGCATATGAGAGCCCGGCTATCCTCCGCAGTCGTGTTCGCAAATTGGGGGTCGGCCGTGACGGCGGCCGTGCTGGCGCTACCCCTCGGCTCGGCGGTGGCCGCCGCGGCGCCCGCTCCGCCGCCGGTAGTAGCGCCGAGTGCCGTTCAAGGGACGGGTGAGACAGGCAACGCAACGCCGAGCGGTAAGCAGGACGCCGCGACGACGCGCGTCTCGCTGGATCTGCGCGAGGATGGTTCGCTCCGCGTTGTCGAGCAGCTCAATGCCCCGTCGGGTCGCACTATCACCAGGCACGTGCCACTGCGCTTCGCCGCGGGCGCCCGGCTCGACCGGCTGTTCTCCGTCAGCGGCGAGCGGGTTTCCGGCGACGGGAGTGCCGAGGTTTCCGGTGACCAGTTCGTCGTCACGGTGACGGGCAGCGCTGTCCTCCGGTACACAGTGGACGGTGCCGTGGTCGCTGCCGGTGATCACGAGGAGGTCCGCTGGCAGCCGGTCAGCGGCTGGGACGTCGCGTTCGCCACCGCGAGCGCCGCCTTCACAGGGCCGAAGGCTCCGCTGGCGCGCAGCTGCCTGGCGGGCCCGGTAGGCACGCGGCGGCCCTGCTCGGAGACCACGATCGGTGAGGGCAACGTGCTGCGCGGGATCCAGCGTGGCCTGAAACCGGGCGAGCGGATAGATTTCGGCGTCAGGTTGCCTGCGGGCACCGTGCCCGCGAACGCGGTGACGAGCAGGCAGTCGGCGTTCGCGCTCACCCCGGCCAGCGGCGGCGGGCTGATCGGTGTCGCCGCGTTGCTGCTGATCGGCGTCGGGCTGCTGTGGTATGTGCGCGGCAGGGACGCGAAGGCGGGTGCCGTCGAGGCGGTGGGGGTCCTGCTGCCCACCGGCGACGGCGGCGTGAGGTTCGCCTCACCAGGCGGTGTGCTGCCCGGCCAGGTGGGGACCGTGATCGACGAGCGGGTGGATCCGGTTGACGTGGCTGCCACGGTGCTCGACCTCGCGGTGCGCAACTACTTCTGGATCTCCGAGTCCGAGTCCGTCGACGGCGAGTTGGACTGGTGGCTGGTGCGGCGGCATCCTGCGGACGATGCGCTCACCGGCTACGAGCGCGCGGTCTACGAGGTGATGCTTCCCCGTGGTCGCGAGCACCGGCTGCTCTCGGAGCTGACGACGGGCGGCAGGGTGCCGCTCGCCGGGGTACGCGACGCCCTCTACGACGACGTGGTGCGGCGGCGCTGGTTCGCCCGCCGACCCGATGCCGTGCGTGGTCGCTGGTGGCGGGCCGGGATCGGGCTTGCCGCACTCGGTGCGCTCGCCACCGTGGTGCTGGCGTTCACGGTCGGTGACGCGCTCATCGGGGTCGGCGTGATTATCGGCGGCATGGCGCTGGCAGGCGCATCGCGCTGGATGCCGGCGCGCACCGGACTGGGCAGCGGTCTCGTGCGCCACATCCACGGCCTGCGCCGGTATCTCGGTGCGGTGACGCCGGAGCAGCTGCCACCGGGCGACGCGGAGATGGTGTTCTCCCGCTCGCTGCCCTACGCCGTCGTGCTCGGGCAGACCGACCGCTGGCTGGGGGCATTCAGCTCGTTGGACACCGGCGCGGACGGCACCGCTGGGCTGTACTGGTTCGCGACCGCAGCGGACGCTACCGCCGCCTCGGGCGGCGGACGGGCGGTGAAGCAGCACACCGGCATCGGTGAGTTCGTCACCCACTTCCCGGCGTTCCTGCACAGCTTGACCGGGGTGCTCGCGGGTTCCGGCGATCTGCGCGGCTCACGCGGGAGTGGCCGGCGCTGACACCCCGCACGGCGGGCGCCGCGCGGCCCGTAGGGTGAAGCCATGACGCCCGAGTTGCACCGATTCACCCTCGCCAATGGGCTGCGCGTGGTGCTCGCCCCCGACCCCACCATCCCGGTGGTCGGCGTGAGCCTGCACTACGACGTCGGCTTTCGCTCAGAGCCGGAGGGACGTACCGGGTTCGCGCACCTGTTCGAGCATCTGATGTTCCAGGGCAGCGAGAGCTTGGAGAAGCTGGCGCATTTCCGCCACGTGCAGGGTTCCGGCGGCATCTTCAACGGCTCCACCCACCAGGACTACACCGACTACTTCGAGGTGCTGCCTTCTGCCGCGTTGGAGCGGGCGCTGTTCCTGGAGGCAGACCGGATGCGCGCTCCGAAGATCACCGCCGAGAACCTACGCAACCAGGTGGACGTAGTGAAGGAGGAGATCAGGCTCAACGTGCTGAACCGGCCGTACGGCGGATTTCCGTGGATCACGCTGCCGCCGGTGCTGTACTCCACGTTCCCCAACGCCCACAACGGCTACGGCGATTTCACCGAGTTGGAGCGGGCAACGCTTGACGATTGCGCGAACTTCTTCGACACCTACTACGCACCGTCCAACGCGGTGCTGACGGTGGCGGGCGAGATCGACGCGGCGGCCACCCAGGAGCTGGTTGACAAGCACTTCGGCGATGTGCCTGCCAGGGACCGCCCTCGGCGTCCCTCGTTCGGTGAGCCGCTGCCGCTCGCCGAACTGCGCGAAGAACAAGCCGATCCACTCGCGCCGCTGCCCGCGCTCGCCGTGGGATACCGGCTGCCCGATCCCGACTCCGAACTCTCCGGCTACCTCGCCGCCGTGGTACTGGCGGCACTGCTCACCGACGGGGATGCCTCCAGGCTGCAGCAGCGCATGGTGCACCGCGACGGGCTGGTCACCGACATCGGCGCGTCGGCGGGCCTGATGGGTGCGCCGCTGGACTCCAGGGATCCTGACACCTTCACGGTGACCGCCATGTATCCAGCCGAGGTCGGCACCGAGGCGGTGCTGGCCGCGCTGGACGAGGAACTCGACACGTTGGCCGCATCGGGGCCACGCGAGCAGGAGCTGGCGAGGGTGCGGGCGAGGTGGGTAGCCGACCTGCACCGTGATCACGACAAACTGATGTCCCGCACGCTGGCCTATGGCAGTGCGGAGTTGCTCCGTGGCGGTGCGGAGCTGATCGGCGAGCTTCCCGAGAGGATCGGCGCGGTGACCCCTGACGACGTGGCTGCTGCGGCGAAGTTGCTGCGACCGGATTCCCGAGCCGTGCTGACCGTGGTTGCGGGAGGTGGGCGGTGATGGCGCCCCGCACCGCGGAGGAGATCGGCCGGACCGAACTCGGCCCGCGCGAGTTGCCGCCGCTGGCTCATCAGCGGATCGCGATAGCACCGTCCAGCATCGACACCGTGTTGCCCAACGGGTTGCGGGTGATAGCGGTGCGATCGCTTTCGGTGCCGATGTTGGAGCTGCGACTGCACATCCCGTTCGGCGGCGAGGACCGGCGCCACCCTGCGATCGCGGAGGTGCTGGCGGAGACCATGCTGACCGGCACCGCGCGCCGCGACCGGGTAGCGGTGGATACCGACCTCGCGCTCGTCGGAGGTCAGGTCTCGGCGGTGGTCGACCCCGAGGCGCTGCACATCGGCGGTGGGGCGCTCGCCGCGGGTGTGGATCAACTGCTCGACGTGCTCGCGGACGCGTTGACCTCGGCGGCCTACCGCGATCCCGAGGTGGCGAGGGAGCGGTCACGGCTGGTGGAGCGGATCGCGATGGCGCGCGCGCAGCCCGGCATGATCGCGCGCGAGGCATTGCAGCGCGAGCGTTACGGCGATCACCCATACGCTCACGAGGTTCCCGAGGCCGACGACGTCGCATCCGTTACGGCGCAAGAGGTTCGCGCGCTGCACACGGCCTCGGTGCTGCCGCGCGGCGCGACCTTGGTGCTGGTGGGCTCCCTCGACCCGGAACGCGTGGTATCGGATGTGGAGCGGGCATTCGCGGACTGGAGCGGCGATACCTCGGCGGTGCAGATGCTGGCATTGCCGCCCGTCACCGGCGGTGACCTGCGGCTGGTTCACCGGCCAGGCGCGGTGCAGTCCCAGCTGCGGCTCTCGGCGCAAGCGGTACCGCGCACCGACCCGCGTTACCCCGCGCTGCAACTCGCCAACCTTGCTTACGGCGGGTACTTCTCCTCTCGGCTCGTGGAGAACATCAGGGAGGACAAGGGGTACACGTACCACGCCCATTCCGGCTTCGAGTTCAGCCGAAGCGGCGCGACCTTGCTGGTGGACACCGACACGGCCACCGACGTGACGGCGGCCGCCCTGCTTGAGGTGCGTCATGAACTGGCGCGGCTGGCCGTCGTGCCGCCAAAGGAGTCCGAGACCGAAACCGTGCGCAGGTACGCGATCGGAATACTGGCCACCACCACCGCCTCGCAGGCAGGACTCGCTTCCCAACTGGTCGCGCTGGCCTCCGTCGGACTCGGTGCGGAGTGGTTGGCCGGGCATCCGGCCCGGCTGGAGGCCGTGACGTCGGAGGAGATCGCTGAGGTCGCCCGGGTGTTCTACAACCCCGCCGCGTACACCGGCGTTGTCGTCGGGGACGCCGACGTGATCGGTGAATCGCTTCGCGTGCTCGGTGGGGTGACGCTGCCGTGAGCGGACCGGCGGTGTGCGACGGGTTCACCTTACGATCGTTGCCGCCGCTCTCGCGGTCCACAGTAGATCGTGAGGAGCCGCTGCGGGACGACGTCGAGCGGCAGCGGCGGATGTGGCCGAGGGCTAGAGTGCTCGTGGTCGATCGGCGCAGCCGGGTGGCCACCGTTGGCGACGGCAGTGAACTGGTTTACCTGCCCGCGAGCGAGTTCGGCGACACCCCTGCCGATGGCGGGGTACTGCTCGGTGAGCATGACGGCGTCGCGTACTGGGCCGTGCGTGGCGGTCATGTGCACGACGACGAGGTTCCCGGTGCCTGGCAGGTATGGGAGATCGGCTCCGGGGACGGTGAGCGGTGGCTCGACCTGCGCGCTATCGGTGCGCTGCTGTCGGATACTGATGCCGGGCTGCTCGTGAATGCCGTCGGCGTGCTCTACTGGCACGACCACGCCAGGTTCTGCGCGGTGTGCGGGCATCCCACGGTGCCGGTGCGGGCAGGCGGCGCCAGGGACTGCACCGGATGTGGCAGACAAGAGTTCCCGCGCACCGATCCTGCGGTGATCACGCTGGTGCATGACGGTAAGGACCGCGTGCTCCTTGCTCGCGGGCCGAGCTGGCCCGAACACCGGTACTCGGTGCTGGCGGGTTTCGTGGAGTCGGGGGAATCGCTGGAAACCACGGTGGCGAGGGAGATCCACGAGGAAGTCGGGGTGAGGGTGCGGAACGTGCGGTATCTGGGGAGTCAGCCGTGGCCGTTCCCGCGCTCGCTGATGTGTGGCTTCTCCGCGCTCGCCGACCCGGACGCGCCGATCACGCCCGCCGACGGCGAGATCGAGAGCGCCAGCTGGGTGCATCGCGACGAGGTGCGCGCGGCACTGGCCGCCGGTGGCGCCACCGAAACGCTGGCGCTGCCACGAGGCACTTCCATAGCAGGCACCATGCTGGATTCCTGGGCCAACCACTGACCCTCCGCCCCCGCAACCGCCCGCACCGCCCGCACCCCCCGACTCCCCCGGACCGAGGTTGTGGTGTCTTCAAGACCCCCCAACCCTGTGGATAAGTGGTCCCCTGCTACTCCGATCGTCTGTTTAAAACATGAAGGTCTTTCGCTATAGCAGTACTCGGGAGTAACGTCCGCTCGTCTGCATCGGTTCGAGAGGAGACGGCGGTATGCCCCGAACACGGCGTGCTTTCACGGTCACCGCGGCGATGGTGGCGTTCGCGACCGGAGCCGCGTTGGCGGTGGCGACACCGGCGTCGGCGGGATCGACCCAACCGCGCAGCGCGCCCATGGACTACTGCCAAGGCCAGTGCGACGACATCCTGCCGCCAGGGGAGAACGGAAACGCCACGCTTGCCGACATCCTCGGGAACAAGCTGCTGGGCACCAGGCCGCCGCACACCGACGATCAGCTACAGCCCTACGCGGACCTTGTGAACGGCTACACCGGCCTGACCAACGACAAGCTGGGAGAGTTCTTCAACGACGCGTCGTTCGGCGTGCCATCCGGACAGGTCGAGAAGACCTACCGGCCGCGTTCGGACGTCACGGTGGTGCGCGACAAGCACGGCATCCCGCATATCACCGGAACCACCCGCGCTGGCACCGAGTTCGGTGCGGGTTATGTCGCGGCGCAGGACCGATTGTGGATGATGGACGTCTTCCGCCACGTCGGTCGTGGCGAGCTGAGCGGGTTCGCGGGCGGCGCGCAGGGAAACCGCGACCTTGAGCAGTCCTTCTGGCGGGTCGCGCCCTACACAGAAGCCGATCTGCAGGCGCAGGCAGACAGGATCGCGAATTCCGGGCCGCGTGGCGCGCAGGTGCAGGGCGATCTCGACGCATATCTCGCCGGCCTGAACACCTACATCGACCAGGCGTATCGGGGGCGCTATTTCCCTGGCGAGTACGACCTGACGGGTCATATCAACCCAATCACCAACGCCGGGAAGATCCACCACTTCTCCGAGACCGACCTGCTGGCGATCGCCGGTGTGGTCGGCGCCCTGTTCGGCTCCGGCGGCGGTGGCGAGGTCGCTTCCGCGCTGGTGAAGGAGGCGGCAGAAGCTCGGTACGGTGCGGCGCTTGGCGACAAGGTCTGGCAGTCGTTCCGCGAGGCCAACGATCCCGAGGCCGTTCTCACCGTCCACAACGGCGAGAAGTTCCCCTACAGTGCTTCGCCTGCCAACCCGCGCGGCGTCGCGATGCCCGATCCCGGATCCGTCACCGCACAGCAACTCGTCTACGACCCGACGGGCTCCGCCGCCGCCGCGCCGCAGAGCGCTGCCGCCAAACACCGGTCCGCGAATGCCGCCCTGCCGCGCGGCGCCTCGCCGCTGCTGAAGAAGAGCGCGGGCAGCCTTGACAACGGTGTGCTGCCAGGCAACCTGCTGACCGCGAAGCATGGGATGTCCAATGCACTTGTGGTGTCAGGGAAATACACCGACAGCGGGCACCCGATCGCGGTGTTCGGCCCGCAAACCGGTTACTTCGCCCCGCAACTGCTGATGCTGGAGGAATTGCAGGGTCCGGGAATCTCCGCACGTGGTGCGGCCTTCGCCGGACTCAACCTTTACGTGGAGCTGGGACGAGGCCAGGACTATTCCTGGAGTGCGACATCGGCAGGTCAGGATGTCACCGACACCTACGCTGTATCGCTGTGCAACACCGACGGCACCCCGGCAAGCAAGGACTCGATGGGATACACCTACCACGGCAACTGCCTTCCGATGCAGCCGCTGGAGGTCGACGACTCGTGGAGCCCGACGATCGCAGACGGTACTGCGAAGGGCTCCTACAAGCTGATCACCTACCGGACGAAGTACGGGTTGGTGCAATCCAGGGCGACGGTCGGCGGCAAGCCCGTCGCGTATACCTCACTGCGGGACAGCTATATGCACGAGGCCGACTCGGTGATCGGATTCTCCGAGCTCAACGACCCCGGGTTCGTACATTCGCCGGAGACCTTCCAACGAGCCGTCTCCGATATCAACTACACGTTCAACTGGTTCTATGTGGATTCGCGGCACACCGCGTACTACAACTCAGGCAACAACCCGGTGCGGGCAGCAGGTATCGACCCGAATCTGCCCATCTGGGCGCAACCGGGGAACGAATGGCAGGGCTGGAACCCTGACGACAACACGGCGGACTACACCTCGTTTGAATCCCACCCCAATTCCATCGACCAGGACTACTACATCTCGTGGAACAACAAGCAGGCCTTGGACTACACCTCGGCCGGCTTCGGTGACGGCTCGGTGCACCGAGCCAACCTGCTGGACGACAGGGTGAAAGCGCTCGTGCGGGGTGCGAAGGGAGCGCAGGGCAGGAAGGTCACCCGCGCGGCGTTGACCAGCGCGATGGAGGACGCCGCTATCACCGACCTGCGCGGCGAGGATGTGCTGCCCGATATGCTGCGGGTGATCGAGGGCGCCACGGTGAGCGACCCGAGGCTCGCGCAGGTCGTTTCCCAGCTCAAAGTCTGGTCCTCGCACGGCACCAAGCTGAAGGAGACCTCGCCGGGCAGTCAGAAGTACGCCGATTCGCAAGCGATCCAGACCTTCGACGCGTGGTGGCCACTGCTGGCACAGGCAGAGTTCCAGCCCGGCATGGGCGATGGACTGTTCACAGCGATGCTCGGGGTGCTGCAGATCAACGAGTCGCCGTCGGGTGGCCAGACCGGCCCGACCGCGGGTTCAGGAGACGTCAGCGAATCTCAGCCGCACAAGGGTTCCTCGTTCCTCTCCGGCTGGTGGTCCTATGTGGACAAGGATCTGCGTGCGGTGCTCGGGGACCACGTGGCGGGTGCGCTGCCGCGGCGGTACTGCGGCGGCGGCGACTTGGCGCAGTGCCGCGAGGTGCTGCTCAACACGCTGAAGCAGGCGGCGGCCGAGCCCGCGAGCCAGGTCTACCCCGGCGACGCCAACTGCGCAGCGGGCGATCAGTGGTGCGCCGACACCATTATCCAGCGACCGCTCGGCGGCGTCACCGATCCGAAGATCACCTGGCAGAACCGCCCCACCTACCAGCAGGTCGTACAGTTCCCCGCCCACCGCTGACTACCTCCGGTCAGGATTCCGCCCTGTCCAGCACCGTGCCGTCCCACGTGGTGTGGGTGCAGGCGATGCCGCCACCGGATTTCGGCCGGAGCACGTCATAGATGTGCATCCTCGGGATCTTCTCCGATACGCCCCAGCCGCTGGGCCATGTGATGATCCAATCCATGTCGAGATCGACGAGTAGCCCGAGCATCCTTGCCACCGTCGGGTCGTCGAGCCGCTCGAACGCCTCGTCCAGCAGCACCAGTCGCAGCGGTGGGGTGCCGCCGGATCCGCTGACCGCTGCGTAGAAAGCAGCCGCGGCGGCGAACAGCGTGACGTAGGAGATCAGCCGCGTCTCGCCGGAAGAGAGCTGCCGCATGCGGCGGGTGCGGGGTGCCGCGTCCGGCCCGATGTCACGCACCCGGACCGTGAACTGGTACCAGTCGCGATAATCCAGCGCCCGACCCAGTATCTCCGCGTAGCCACCGGAGAAACTGTCGCGCTCCGCCGCGATCCGTTCGGTGAACGCCAGCCGCAGTTGCTCGTCCTGCGCGTCGGTGCGCTTGGCGAATGGCGTGCGCAGCAGGTGCAGTGCCTGCCTGGTGGCATCGTCGAGCGCGGGGGAGGGCTGCCAGTCCAGGCGCACGTGCACGCCCTGGCTGGAACGCGCTACGTCGAGGATTTCGTTCATCCGACGGCACAGGTCCTCGGCGACGGCGACCTGCGCCGAAAGCTGCTCGGCGAGGTTGCGCAGCATGAAGGTGGCGAAGATCTGCTGGTACTGCTCGGAAAGGATGCCTCGCTGCTCGGCGAGCAGCTCGGCGACCTCGTGCGCCGCCTGCGCGACCGGACGCGGACCGTCCTGCCCGGTAATCGTGACGGTGAGGATGCCGGCATCGCGTTCGGCGGTGACATCGTGGCTGCCTGCGAGCGTGGTCTGCAGCGCCTGCAGCTTGCCGATCACGGTGTCCTCGCTTGCCGGGCGTTGCTCGGCGGCCGTGAGCAACTCGGCGGCGTCATCGCTGTCCTGGGGGAGCACCTGCTCACCGATCGCCGCGGCCCAGACCCCGCGAGCGTGCAACGCGGCCCGAAAGCCCTGCCTGGCAACGGTATCCGCCTCCACCAGCTTGCCAGCCTCGAATTCCTTGGTGTCCAACAAGGTCTGGGTCTTGACGACCTGGTTGGAGTGAGCGGTCGCGGCTTCCCTCGCCGATGGGAGCGCCTGCCGGGTGTGGCGGCGTTCGGCCTCCATCTGCGCGAGCTGACCTTCCAGCGCCGCCGCCTCGCCACCGATGGCGCCTTCCAACTCGTCGTATCCGGCGGCTTCCTCGGCGTACTCGGCGCAGCGCGCGTCCGCGGCCCGCTCGGCCTCGGTGAGCTCATCCTCGGACAGTGCATGGTTCCCCAGCATCTCGACAAGGTCGGTGACAGTGCCGTCGCAGCGGTATGCCAGCGCTTCCCGCAACTTCTCCGCGGCCGAGCGCGCATCCCCCGCCGCGGTCCTGGCATGCGCCAGCGACTCGGTCTGCGGGTCGAGGCCCGCGGTGTGGGCGTCGGACACCAACTCGCCGTGCGCTGCCTGGTGCCGGTCAGCGGCCGTCGAGTGCTTGTCGCGAAGCTCCCGCGCCAGCTCGGTTGCTTCCGCGGCCGCATCCCGTGCGTGGCGCAGGTTGAGATGTGCGGTCAGAACGGTGCGATCGTCTGGATAGTCCTGGGCATGCCGCTCCCACTCCGCGACCCGCCGCGAGGCTTCCGCCAGCTCGGCACGCAACTCCTCGCGCCGCGCGTGTGACTCCCGCAATTCCGCCGTGAACGCGGCGATCCGGTGCTGCCTGGTGGCTTCTCTCGCACCGGCGCCCACAAACTCCGGCTCCGGCTTCGACGCGGCGCCTGCCAGCACCCCGGCGCGCCATCGCCCCGAGGTCGATACCGCGAGCGCATCCGATGCCCCGGTGCCTGCGAGCGAGACCCGCGCCAGCAGCTTAGCCACCGTCTCAACCGGGATCGGCGAGTCCGGGGGGATGGCGGGGACGAGTGCCTCGGCAAGGGTTCGCCCTACTGCGGGCTCGCCGTCCGGTACCGCGAGCAGGTCGGCAAGATCGGGGTCGCCGAGGCTGCCATCGGTGGTGACCCATGCGGTGAGCAGCCCGCTGCACTGCAGCGCCACCTCGATCCCGGCACGGTCGCGTGCGCCGAGGTGTGCGGCGAAGTCAACCAGCCGGTAGAACGAAGAACCCGCCGACGGATCCCGGTATGCGGTAGCGAACGCGGGCGGCGGCGGTTCCGGCTCCTCCCCTCGGCGCAGCGCCGTGAGCGCGGCCTCCGCCTCGGTGATCCGCTCGGTCACCGACTCCTCATCACGCGCCACGGCGCTGACCCGCGCCCGCAGCGAGGGCAGCCGGGAGCCCGTCCACTCCGTGGCGCGAGCACCCGCCGCTCGAGCCACGTCCACGTCGTCGGTCAGCGCCGCGATGTCCGGCGGTAACAGCTCTGCCGCGGTGTCGCCGATGTCCAGCAGCGGGCCACTGCCCGCCCACCGCAGCACCGCGTCCCGCCAGGTGTAGGCAGCATCCTCAAGGCGCTGCGCGGTTTCGTTGCGTCGGCCGGTGGCTTCCGTCGCGGCGAGCTGCGCGCCGCGCGCCTGCTCGCGCAGCCGATCGATCTTGGCACGCTCGGCGTCCGAGCGCTTCGCCCGCTCGTGCAAGCTCAGCGTCAGTGCCGACCGTTCGTGCGCGAGCGTGACCGCATGCCGCACCGACTCGGCGGCCTCCGCGAGCGCGGCCCGCAGCGTCCCGGCGTTCAACTCCGGTGGGGTGCGGCGGGTGATGCGCAGTGGCTCGGACTCCGGATCGGGTTTCGCCCGCACGCGGTAGCTGGTCTCGCCGGGTTCGGCGGTAGGCACGGTCGGCACGGCCGGGCACAGTGCGGCATCCAGGCCCGCCTCCGCCAGCTTGTCTGCCGTGGTGGCCGCCAGTTCCTGGGCCGCGGCTGTGTCGGTGCCGAGCCTGCGCATCACGCTGAGCACCGAGTCCACCGCCCGATCGGCGTGGGTGCGGCCCGCGGTGGCGTTCTCCAACGCGGCGATGGCGGTATCCCGCTTGGTGGCGATCAGCCGCTTGCGGTCGGCCAGCTCGCGGATCCCCTGGTAGGCGGGGGATTCCTTCACCGCGCCGATCTTGCTCTCCAGCGCGTCGTTACGTGCATCCAAAGTGGACACTTCGGTTTCGGCGCGCTCACTGTCGCGCCGTGCCTTCTGTAGCCGATCGACGAGGCTGCGAATCTCCCCTCGGGCGCTGCGGAGCGCGTCGGCGGCGGCCATGCTGCGGTTACCCGCCGCGCGCAATGCCGCCAGCGCATAACCGGAGTAGCTGGAGAGGAAGCCGCGCAGGGCGGTATCCGCGGTCGCCAGCCTGCCGATGTTCTCCCTGATCGACTCCAGATCCTCGAAGGAACCGGCGAGTTGCTCGATCATCGAGGCGTCAAGCGGCGGCAGCGCGTCGGACAGGATCTGTTCGAGTTGGCCCTCCAGCACCTTCAACCCCACGTCGGGGTTACGCAACGTCCGCTGCAGGTGCAGCAGGTCACCGTAGCGACCGGCGGGCATGCCGTAGACCACATCCGCGATCTTGGCGCGGTAAGGCTGCTCCTCGTACAGGCAGTCCCCACCGAGCAGTTCACGTAGCTGCCCGGAGCCCAGCGGTGCTTCCTCGGCGATCAGCGAGAAGTCGGCACCGAGCCTGCGTTGCGTGATGAACCGCCACGAATCGCTGATCTGCTGGGAGTTCGCCGATGCCTTCACCCCGACACCGCAGGTCAGGAATTCTTCCCTGGCCGCGTCGCCGCTGTTCCGCCGCAGCTCGACCCAGGCGTAGCCGATCCTGTTGGGGCCGCCCGTGTACTCATCGAGCATCAGCCGTCGCATGCTGACGGTGTCGAAACCCTTCGACCCCATCTGCCGCAGATCGCCGTCAAGGCACAGCGGAAGCAACAGTTCCAGCGTGCGCGACTTGCCGGATCCGTTGGTGCCTTGGAAGATCGCGCGACCACCGGAGAGATCGAACTCTTCCACCTGGTATTGCCAGACGTTGACGATGCCGCCGCGGTGCAACCGCCACCGATCCTGTGCGGACGTGCTCACGGCAGATCCTCTTTCTGGCTCGCGGGATCATCAAACAGCGACCAACCCGGCTCCGGCGGGGGTGTGGGCGTGGTTTCCCTCGGGGTGTCGTCCGGCTGCGGGAGCCAGCGGTGAGCGGCGGGGCTGATCAGCCAGCTCTCCCCGTCCTTGCTGCTTGCCAGCCCTAGCGAGGACAACAGCCGCAGTATGTTGTCGATCAGTGTCGGCAGGTTGTCGACCGCCTGTTTCGACCATGCAGCCGGGTAGTCGGCCACGATCGTGGCGCAGATCTCGGCTACCTGTTTCCGCGTCACTGGGACACGCCCGTCCACACGCGACGGTGCAGGGGCGTCGTCATCCACAGTGGAGAGCAACTGGGGGAGTGCGAGCAGGGCTATGCGCGCTACCGTGCCAGGACCGGGGAACACGATATCGGTGAGGTAATCCTCCGGATCGGTCACAGCGATCCCCTCGGCGCGTGTCTCGGTCATCAACCCGAAGCACCGCTCCAGTGTGCGGGACTCCCGGCGCGCGCGGCGGCGCAGCCACGCGGCCTGCTCTTCGGGGAGGTCGGCGTAGAGCGTCACCGGGTTCTCAAGCAGCTTGCGGCGCACCGCGTGTTCGACTTCCCTCGGTCCGGGCCGGGCGGCCAGCGCTACCAGCTCCGGTGCCGAGTCCGCCTCGGCGAGCGGCCCGACGACGAGCTGGCCGAGCAGGCCGGTGTCGATGGTGATCAACGCCTCCGCGCCGGGCTCGCCGATGAGACCGGCGACCGAGCCGTCGGTCTCGGTGATCACGCCCAGGCTGATCAGGTATCGCAGCGCCGCGGCGAGTGCCCTGCGCTCGGACAGGTCGTCGGGGATCCCGATGCCTGCCTCGGCAGCAGCGGCCTGCACGTCGGCGACCAGCCGGGAGAGCAGCACCTGCCTGCCGACACCTGTCAGCGCGGCGGCGGTCAGCGCGAGGTAGGCATACCCGCGAGGCGAGAGCGAATGCTCGCCACGTGTCGGATCGTCGCCTTGGCCCGCCTTGTACAGCCTGGCGAACCGCCGCTCGGTGACCAGCCGATAGCCGAGCAGCGCGGCGAACAGGTCGGTCAGCGTGGCGCGATGGCGGTAGACCAGTGGCAACAGATCGCCGTCCGGCCCGCCCGC
This sequence comes from Sciscionella sp., assembly GCA_050700995.1. GTDB lineage: Bacteria > Actinomycetota > Actinomycetes > Mycobacteriales > Pseudonocardiaceae > JBOHEL01. The sequence goes on from JBOHEL010000015.1 coordinate 19,762, forward strand.
GCGCAGCAGCGGCCGACGCAGCATGATCCGGGCGCAGCGCACCACATCGGCCTGGTCGATCTCGCCGAGCCGGCCGAGCACGTCCTCACTCACCGGGCATCACTCGCGACGGCTACCGCGGTATCGCGCAGTGTCAGCACCCCGCCGGTGCTGCGGATGTGGGTGGTCCTACCTGCTTCCGGTGCTACCAGCAGTCGCAGCCCGCGCACCGGGTCGGCTGCCTCGCCACGGTCGGTCGCCCGTTCCCGCTGCGCCATCGCGAGCGTCAGTAACTCACAGAACGTGGCGAGCGCATCCGCCGACAGCGTCACCTGCTCAAGGCGACCCGCCGCCGCGGTGAGTTCGGCCGCCGCGGCGGCGGCTCGCGCATCGGCGCGGCGCGCGTCGTCGAGCAGGCGCTCCCTGCCGAGCGGGTCCTCCACGATCTTCGACGTCCGGCCTCTGGCGGAGCGGTCCCCTCTGCTGCGTACGTTCACCGCGATGTCGATCACCGGCCCGTCCGCCCATCGGGTGCGTTCGTCGTCGCCGTCGTGGCTGGGAGCTGGCAGCAGGTTGCGCGCGGAGTACAGGCCGAACGCGGCGGCCGCAAGCGAATGCGCGCCGCCGGCCGTCGACTCGTCGAACCATCTCGCCAGTTTCAGCAGTTCCGTGCGGCGCCCTGGCTGCGGCCCGCCACCGGAGGTGACCCGTTTCACCGTCGCCAGCAAAGCGCCGATAGCCCGGGCCGTCGCTTCCCGCAACGCGGTCACCTGGCTGGGGCGGCCGGACCGGTCGGCGAACCAGTCGGTCAGCTCCGCCCAGTCAGCCTCCGAGCGGCCTCGGGAGCGCTCCGCATCGGCACCGAGCTGGCCGTCGAGCTCACCGGCGGGGTCCAACAGCCGAAGCAGTTGCCGGCGGGCGCCGCGAAAATCCGCACGGGTCAGCACTTCCGCGATGGTGGGGGTGTGGCGCAGCACATCCTCGACCACCTTCTGGATGTACTCAACGAGCAGGTTGCGGAAGCCCGCGATCTCTTCCGGCGCGAGGTGATAACGGGTCACCACCTGGCCGAGATAGGCGTAGAAGTCCCGCACCGTCGCCGCCAGCTCGGCATGTTGCAGGAACAGCGTGGTGACCTGCTCCGCGAGCCGCTCCCTGGCACGCCGGGCCGCCACCGACGCGGGATCACGGGCGTCTTCTGCCGCGGCAAAGGGCAGCGTGAGCACCAGTTGTTCCAGGCCCCTTGCGATGGCTGGCAGCAACTCCCGCGTCACCTCGCGGGCGCCATGGGCGGTGCGCAGCAGCTCCTCGGCGTCCCGCTGCACCCGCACCCCGAGCTTGCTGACCTGGTAGCGCACGCTGCCGTGCTGGAACTCGGCGATACTGGCCGCCACCACCTCGCGGCGACCGGCGACCAGGTTGCCCCATTCCGCGAGCTGCTTGAGCCGGGGGATGACATTCTCCACGCGTGACTCGCCGGAGCCGACCCGCCCCTCCCGCTCCGCGACGGCCAACGCCGCGGACACCTCACCCGCGGAGAGGTCGGCAAGCAGAGTGGCCGCGAACAGCCGCATGATCTCCAGGTAGGTGCGCTGGTAGTCGCGGGCGTCGAGATAGGCGTAGAGCTTGAGCCTGCGCGCGGCCGTGTGATCTTCACTGCCCGCCGCGAAGTCGTCGGTCTGCGATGGCACGGTCGGGCAGTCTAGTGTTCCGTGCCTGCCGATCGGCGCGGCGGAGTACGGTCGCTGCGACGGATGCTGGGGCGATCGGAGGAGAGTCAGTTGGGGGTTGGCCGGGCGGTAGGCCTCTTGCTTGGGGTAGCGGCGGACGGGGTACTGCGGGATCCGCGGCGCTGTCACCCGGTGGCGGCGTTCGGCCGGTCGGCGGCCGGTGCGGAGCGGGTCCTCTACCGGGATCGACGCTCGTCGGGGATGGTGCATCTCGCAGTGCTCGGCGGCGGTGCCGCGGCGCTCGGGACGCTGGTGGAGCGGTTCGGCAGGCGCGACCCGGTACTGCAGGCGGCCACTACGGCGGTGGCCACGTGGGCGGTGCTTGGCGGCGCATCGCTGGCGCGAGAAGGCACCGCCATGGCGCGCGCGCTGGACGCGGGCGACCTGGCAGCCGCGCAGCGCCGGTTGCCGCACCTGTGCGGGCGCAGCCCCGACACCCTCGACGGCACCGGTCTGGCACGTGCCACGGTCGAATCGGTTGCCGAGAACACCTCCGATGCGGTGGTGGCACCGCTGGTGTGGGGCGCGGTCGCCGGGGTGCCGGGACTGCTCGCCTACCGCGCCGTGAACACCCTCGATGCCATGGTGGGATACCGCTCGCCCCGCTATCGGCGCTTCGGGTGGGCAACGGCACGTACCGACGATGCGGCCAACCTGCTGCCGTCCCGGTTGTCGGCGGCGCTCACCGTTGCCTGCGCGCCTATTGTCGGCGGCTCGGCCGCAGGCGGCTGGCGGTCGTGGCGGCGGGACGCTTCAGCGCATCCCAGCCCGAACGCCGGTCAGGTGGAGGCCGCGTTCGCAGGGGCGCTGCGGGTACGCCTTGGCGGCAGGACGGTATACGCGCACGGCCCCCAGGAACGCCCGGTGCTCGGCGATGGCCGCAGCCCCGACGCTGGTCATGTGATGCGTGCGGTGGAGCTGTCAAGAGTGGTCGGCGGCGTTGCCAGTCTGCTCTGCGCGGCAGCCGCGTTGGCCTTCGGCCGTCGCGCCCACCGGACCGCCGGGGGACACTAGCTCGGCGTACGGCGGAACGTCATCGCGACCAGCGGTGTGCATGCCCGACGACCGTCGCCACCACCTCCGGTGTTCGCAGCTCACGCCCTTGGCGACCACTCTTCGGCGAAGGTTTCCATCTGGTCGAGCACGAGTTGGGTGGCGGCGGGCCGCGCGTCGGGTGGGTAACCATGGATGGCGAGCAGCCGCTTGATGGTGGTACGCAGCTTTGCGCGCACATCGTCACGCGATATCCAGTCGGTGGTGACGTCCCGCCGCAGCGACGTGACGAGGTCGCGAGCGATACCTGCGAGGACGTCGCCGCCCATCTCGGTGACGGCCGATTCGTTCTGCGCCACAGCGTCGTAGAACGCCAGCTCGTCGTCGGTCAGCGGTGGGTTGAACCGTTTACCGCGCGCGGCGTCGGCGGAGACCTCCTTGGCCATCTTCACCATCTCGGCGATAACCTCGGCGGCTGACAGGTTCTGGTTGGTGTACTTGCGCATCAACTCCAGCAGCCGGTCGGAGAAGCTCTGCTGGCGCACGATGTTGTGTCTGGTCACCTTGCGCATCTCCTGATCGATCAGCTTGCGCAGTGCCTCGATCGCCAGGTGTGGGTTGCGCGCCTGTTGCATCTTCTTGACGAACAGTTCGTCAAGGTGCGACAGGTCGGGACGGGGGATACCGGCTGCCTCGTAGAGGTCGGTCACACCACCAGCCTCGATGGCGCCCGCGGTGAGCTGCCGCAGCACCAGCGCCACATCGGCCGGAACGGGCAGCCCGCGCGCCGCGCGTTCCTCGGCGTCCCATTTCGCCATCCAGATCCGTACCGCTTCGAAGTACGCGATATCGTCGCGGTAGGGGTTCATCGACCCGGTGCTGGCGCACAGCGCGTAATACCGCGCCAGCTTGGCCGATGCTGTGCGGAAGCGTTCGTCGAGCTTCTCCTCACCGTCGTCCACCTGGTTACCGGGATTTTCCGGGCTGCGCAGGAAGTTCACCGCGCCAAGTACGGTGTTGACGAATGTCTTCTTTCCCTGCACCGCGAGCTTGCCGCGCCAGTCGTAGCCCGCCAGGATGGTATTGCCGACGGTGTCGTGCAGTTCGCGCACCTTGTCGAGCGCGTCGTCCAGGTCGCGCCCCATGGGCTTGGTTTCCTGGTCGCGCACGGTGTATTCGGCGAGCGCCTTGTACAGGTTGTCGGTGAGTGGGGCGTAGCCGACGAGCATGCCGTCCTGCTTGTTGCGGAACGTGCGGTTGACTCGCGCCAGGGTCTGCATGAGCTGCGCGCCGCGCATCGGGCGGTCGAGGTAGAGGGTGTGCAGCGGCGGCGAGTCGAACCCGGTGAGCCACATCGATTGCACGATGGTGATCTCCAGCTCGTCGTCCGGGTCTTTCATCCGCTGCTGGATGGCCTTGTTCTGGGACGGTTTGCGGACGTGCTCGCTGATCGGCGCGGGGTCGCTCGGGTTGCCGGTGTAGACGACCTTGATCATGCCCTTGTCGAGTTCGGGGCTCTCCCACTCCGGCCGCAGTGTGATGATCTCCCGGTAGAGGTTGGCGCAGATCTCCCTGGTTGCGCAGACGATGAACCCCTTGCCTTGGCAGTCGATGAACCTGCGCATCTGCGCCCTGCGGGTTTCCCAGTGCTCAACCACATCGGCGGCGAGCGTGCGCAGCCGGTCGGGAGCTCCGTATACGGCGTTCATCGCCGCGACCGCCTGCTGGATACGGGTTCGTTCGGAGTCGTCGAGACCGGCGGTGGCCTCGTCAACGCGCTCGTCGATCGCTTCCGGGTCGATGTTCTCCGGGAGTTGGACGGGAATGAGCCTGCTCTCGTAGAACACCGGCACGGTGGCGCCGTCTTCGACGGCCCTGGTGAGGTCGTAGATGTCGATGTGCGGGCCGAACACCTTGCGGGTGTCCTTGTCGGCCTCGGAGATGGGGGTGCCGGTGAAGGCGATGAGGGTGGCGTGCGGCAGGGCGTCCCGCAGGTGCCTGGCGTAGCCGTCGAGGCTGTCGTAGTGGCTGCGATGTGCCTCGTCGACGATCACGATGATGTTGTGCCGGTCGGACAGCAGCGGGTGCTTGCGGCCGGATTCCCGTTCATCCCTGGTCTTGCCGAACTTTTGCAGGGTGGTGAAGATGATCCCGCCGGTTGTCCGGTTGGCCAACTCGGTGCGCAGCTGTTCGCGGCTGGCGGCCTGCCGGGGCTTCTCGGGGAGGATCTTGCTGGATTGGAAGGTGCCGTAGAGCTGGTCGTCGAGGTCGGTGCGGTCGGTGATGACGACGATCGTCGGGTTGCCAAGCGCCGGATGTTTGAGGACCTGGTTGGCGTAGAGCTCCATCTCCATGGACTTGCCAGATCCTTGGGTATGCCAGACCACGCCTGCCAGCCCGTGGCCGCGCACGGCTTCCACGGTCTTGCCGGTCGCCTTGGACACGGCGAAGTACTGGTGCGGCTTCGCGATCCGTTTGATCAGGCCGTCCTTGTCGTGGGCGAAGGCGACGTAGCCACGTAGCAGGTCGAGCATGCGCGGCTGGTTGAGCAGGCCGTGCAGCGCGAGGTTGAGCGGGAAGTCGTCGTTGACCGGTTTGCCTTCGTCGTCCACATTCCACGGTGCGTAATGCTCGAAGCCGGTGAACGCGGTGCCGAAGCGTGCGGTAACGCCGTCGGAGATCACGCAGACCATGTTGTACCGGAACGCCAGCGGCAGTTCCTTGACGTAGGTCGTCAGCTGCGCGTGCGCGCTGCGCAGGTCGGCATGCTCGTCGCCTGCTTTCTTCAGCTCGATGAAACCCAGCGGCATGCCGTTGACGTAGAGCACCAGGTCGAATCGCCGCTTGTGATCGCCCTCCACCACGGTAACCTGGTTGACCGCGAGCCAGTCGTTATCGGCATGGTCGGTGCCGAGCAGTTGGACGGTCGGGTTGTGCTCCGCGCCGAATTCGTCGGTGTAGATCA
>JBOHEL010000016.1:0-24797 GCA_050700995.1 Sciscionella sp.
GTGCTGCTGCGCGCCGACCTCAACGTCCCACTCGACGACGGGTCAATCACCGATGACGGCCGCGTGCGCGCCTCGCTGCCCACACTCCGCGCGCTGATCGACGCGCGCGCCAAGGTGGTTGTGGCAGCTCACCTCGGCCGCCCGAAGGGCGCGCCGGATCCGGCGCTCTCGCTGGCGCCAGTGGCGACAAGACTCTCGGAGTTGCTCGACGCCGAGGTAGCGCTCGCAGGCGATGTCACCGGCGAGGGTGCGCGTACCTCGGTCAGCGGTGCGTCCGACGGTTCGGTGGTGCTGCTGGAGAACGTGCGGTTCGACGCCAGGGAGACCAGCAAGTCCTATGAGCAGCGCGGCGAGTTCGCTGCCGAGATGGTCGCGCTCGTTGGGCCCGGTGGCGCGTTCGTCTCCGATGGCTTCGGTGTGGTTCACCGCATGCAGGCGTCGGTCTACGACGTGGCGAAGCGGTTGCCGAGTTATGCGGGTGGGTTGGTGCTCGCCGAGTTGGCCGTGCTGCGCAAGCTCACCGGCGAGCCGCGGCGGCCCTACACGGTGGTGCTCGGCGGTTCCAAGGTGTCGGACAAGCTGGCCGTGATCGAGGCCCTGCTGCCGAAGGTCGACGCGCTGCTCGTCGGCGGCGGCATGTGCTTCACCTTCCTGGCGGCCAAGGGCTACGGCGTCGGCGGCTCGCTGCTGGAGTCCGACATGATCGGCACGTGCCAGCGCCTGCTCGCCGAGGCGGGCGAGAAACTGGTGTTGCCTACCGATGTCGTGGTCGCCGACGACTTCTCGGGGACAGCCAACGTCCGCACCGTCAGTGCCGATGGCATTCCCGAGGGCTGGCAGGGGCTGGATGTCGGCCCCGGGAGCGTCAAGCGGTTCGCGGCGACGCTTGCCGACGCTGCGACCGTTTTCTGGAACGGCCCGCTGGGGGTCTTCGAACTCGCGCCCTTCGCGGCGGGCACCCGTGGCGTGGCACAGGCAATCGTGGAGTCCGAGGCGTTCAGCGTCGTCGGTGGTGGCGACTCGGCGGCCGCGGTGCGCCAGCTCGGCCTTACCGAGGAGGGCTTCTCGCACATTTCCACGGGTGGCGGGGCTTCGCTTGAGTTCCTTGAGGGCAAGGAGCTTCCAGGCATAGCTGTGCTTGCCGACGGTGGTGCGTCATGACTCGCACGGTGCTGATCGCGGGCAACTGGAAGATGAACCTCAATCATCTTGAGGCCATAGGGCTGGTGCAGAAGATCGCCTTCTCCCTACCGGAGAAGTATTTCGCCAAGGTTGATGTGGCCGTGCTCCCGCCATTCACCGACATCCGGAGCGTGCAGTCGCTCGTCGACGGCGACCGATTGAAGATCACCTACGGGGCGCAGGACCTTTCGGCATACGACTCGGGTGCCTACACCGGTGAGGTGTCCGCTCCGATGCTCGCCAAGCTGGGTTGCCAGTACGTCACGGTCGGCCATTCCGAGCGCCGCGAGCACCACGCGGAGGACGATGAGCTGGTCAACAAGAAGGCAAGGGCCGCGGTCAAGCACGGGATCACGCCCATCCTTTGTGTCGGCGAGCGGATCGAGACGCGGGAGGCGGGCGAGCACGTCGAACACTGCAACGGGCAACTGCTCGCGGGTCTGAAGGGGTTCACGGCGGCGCAGGTGGCCTCGGTGGTGCTCGCCTACGAGCCGGTATGGGCGATCGGCACCGGCCGCGTCGCCACCGCCGATGACGCGCAGCAGGTCTGTGCCGCGCTGCGGGTCAGTCTCGCGGAGAAGTACGGCGCCGAGGTCGCGGCGCAGGTGCGGGTGCTTTACGGCGGGTCGGTGAAGTCCGGCAACGTCGCCGAGCTCGTGAGCTGCGAGGATATTGACGGCGCACTGGTCGGTGGTGCCAGCTTGCAGGCCGAGGAGTTCACCAAGCTGTGTGCCATGGCCGCGGGCGGACCGCTGCCGTGAGGGTTGCAACCGACCGGACGATTACAGCCTGCCGCCGACCTTGTAACCTGTCGCATACCCACCGCTGAACGCAACGAGGATGAGATGAAGCTAGCCCTGCAGATCCTGTTGATCGTGACCAGTCTGCTGCTGATGCTGCTGGTGCTGCTACACCGTGGCCGTGGCGGCGGTTTGTCCTCGCTGTTCGGCGGCGGTATGCAGTCGAGTTTGTCCGGTTCGAGCGTCGTGGAGAAGAACCTGGATCGGCTCACCCTGTTCGTCGGCGCCGTATGGGTGATCGCGGTGGTCGGCACCGGACTGCTGATCAAGTTCGAGTGACCTTCGTCTGCTCGGCGAACGCGGAGGGCGGTAGCCCGCAGCGACCAGGCACAGGCTAGGGGTGTGAGTTGGCGATTTCAGGTGGGAACGCGATCCGAGGAATCCGGGTTGGTGCTGGGCCCATGGGCGAATCGGAGCGTGGGGAAACCGCGCCGCGCAGGCGGGTGTCGTACTGGTGCAACAACGGCCATGAGTCGCGCCCGTCGTTCGCGATGGAAGCTGAGGTCCCGGAGACGTGGGACTGCCCGCGTTGTGGCCTGCCCGGCGGCAGGAACGAGCGGCAGCCACCGGCCTCACCGCGTACCGAGCCCTACAAGACACACCTCGCGTATGTGAAGGAACGACGTTCGGAGGCCGACGGGCAGGCGATCCTGGACGAGGCGCTGGCCAACCTACGTGCCCGCCGCGCGGGCCTGCTGTAATCACCCCAGGGTTTGGGTGTCTTCAAGACCCCGCAACCGGGCGCATCGACAGCGGGAATGTCGCCCGCACCAGGAAGCCACCCGGAGGGCTCGGCCGGGCGTGCAGCGTGCCACCCAGCAACGCCGCGCGCTCCCGCAACCCGAGCAAGCCGTGGCCGCCGGACGGCAGCTCGGCCGGCGAGCGGACCGCCGGCCCGTTGCGTACTTCGATCCACAATTCATCGGTGCAGCTGCTGATACGCACCGTGATATCCGCGCCAGGCGCGTGCTTGTGTGCGTTGGTGAGCGCCTCCTGGACCGTGCGATAGGCCGCGACCGACACCGCCGCAGGCAGCTGGACATCCAGCAAGCTCGGTTCCACCGTGATGCTCACCGCCGACTCTTCCGCCAACTCGGTGAGTGCCCGCAACCCGCGCCTGCCCGCGTCGCCCGTCTCCGGCGCGGTGCGCAGTATGCCGACCAATCCACGTAGTTCGTTCAGCGTGCGAGCACACAAATCCCGGATCGTGCCAGCTATCTGCTTCGGCTCCGCCCCGCCGACCTGCATCACGCCCGCTTGCATCGCGATGAGCGTGACCTGATGCGAGACTACGTCGTGCATCTCCCTGGCGATCTTGGCGCGCTCGTCGGCGCGGACCGCGCGCGTGACGAGAGCGCGTTCCCGCTCCCTGCTGGCATCCAACTCGGCGATCCTGGCGGCAAGCTCTTCTCTGGCGGCAGCGAACAGCCCAATCGCGATGGGCATCCCGGCGACCACGATGCCATAGATGGCATCCAGGAAGTGCTCGCGCCAGCTCTCGCCGAGGAAGCTACCTATCGGCCAAATCATGAAACGGCAGGACCAGGCACCAGCCGCGCTCACCAGGGTCGGCCATCGCTTCCGGTAGCGGTAAGCCACCGTGCCCAGTGCGATCATCGCCGCGATCTGAGACCAGCCGAGCAGGAAACCTGGGATCGTAGCCACCATCACCAGGAACGGGAACCGGCGGCGCAGGACCAGCGCAAGGCAGGCGATCCCGGACAGGATGTTGGAGTACAACTGGGCCTGCTGCGGGACCACCAGCACGACGTCGAGCGATGCGAGAATCACCGCGCAGATGTCGAGAACGACCGGTTGTAACCGGCTGACCATGCCAGGTCCCCCCAACTCGCCCGCCGCCGCAGGTTCGCCGGGCAGGTCGGATGCCGCTGGGAAAGGTTGGACTACCAGTGCAGCGTCTCCCTCCGTGTGGCCAAGCGTCTCGTACCGTACTGGACCCGCGTGCTTTGCCGTTCAATCGAGGGCAGTCCGCACCTTACTGCTGTTCGGTACCGGCTGTCCCGTGTCCGGTGCGCCTGCTGCGCTTGCGTCGGGCACGCCTTGCGGGTTCCCGCGGCGGATCCAGCCAGCGCAGCAGTGGCGCCACCGCGGGGATCTCGGTGCGGACGGCGGTGGCCGCCTCGGCGCCGGGCAGCCGGAACGCGAATCGAAGGCCAGGCAGTTCAGGTTCTGGCGGCTCGCCCGCCGAGAGCTTCTCCCGCAACTGGGGGATACTGGCAGCCAGCGTGTCCTCCCGCGGGTACAGCTCAAGTACCGGTGTGCCGCTCTGCCCACGCTTCGGGCCACTGCGTCCCAGCAAGCGGGCGGCCACCAGATCGGCCCAGTCCACCCGTATCGGGCCGCGCCGGTCCGACCACCACACACCACGCTCGTCGAAGGTGAGCGCGGTGCGAGTGCGGGTAGCGCTGACCGTTGCCATCACGAGCGCGCCGAGCAGCAGGAGGAACACCCCGCCGGTAACCGCACCGGTGACGCGCTGCCCGGTCGGCGGGGAACCCCCGAAACCGGTCGCCGCATAGACGACCGCGGAGCCGCCGACCATCGCGAGGAAGATCATCGCCACGGCGAAGCAGCCGAGCGCGGCGGTCGAAGGGCGGTCCACCGGCAGTACCGTCGCGTCTGGGGCCGGCCCGTCGGATGCGTCGGAGTGGGGGGAGGGGCTGACCATCCGGTCAGGATAGCGGCGTGCGGATACCGCTGAGCCGCGCTGTCCGGAGATCAGGCCACCGGGGGAGTGAACGATCTCGGCACTCGGCTCGCGGCCGCCCGATCCAGCAACCACAGCGTGCGCCGCTGACCGCGCGCACCGGCAGCGGGAAGTTGGACCTCACCAGTGCCACTGAGCGCCATCGATACCGCCGCCGCCTTCGCCGTGCCCGTGGTCAGCAGCCACACCTCGGTAGCGCGCCGGATCGCGGGCAGCGTGAGTGAGAGCCGCGTCGGCGGCGGTTTGGGGCAGTTCCTGACCGCCACGACGCTACGAACCGTGTCGTACACGGCAGGTGAGGAGGGGAACACCGATGCTGTGTGCCCCTCCTCACCGACTCCGAGCATGAAGACATCGAACGTGGGCACCGCGCCGTGGTCCTCCGGCCGGGCCAGCGAACCCAGCAGTTCCGCGTAACCGGCCGCCGCGGCCTCCGGATCGTCGCCGAACGTCCCGTCGCAGGGAGCCATCGCATGTACTCGCCGCGGATCCACCGGAACCCGGTCGAGCAAGGCAGATCTTGCCTGCGTCTCGTTGCGATCAGCGTGGCCGTCGGGCAAGAACCGCTCATCGCCCCAATAAAGGTCGAGCGCTGACCAGTCCACCGCATCGCGAAGCGGTGTGGCCATCACATGCTCCAGCACGGCGATTCCGGTGCTGCCCCCGGTCAGCACGACCGACGCCGAGCCGCGCGCGGCCTGTGTGTCGACCAGCTTGACGATCAGTCGGGCCGCCACCGCTGCGGCCAGCAGGTCGGGTGTGGCGTGCACGACCACTTCGGGAGGCGCATTCACGCGGCAGACCTCACGTTTTCGACCCCTGCGCGCCGGCCTTCGCGGTCCGCGCCGAAGCCTTCGGCGCCTTGCGAGTGGCGGCGGCAGACTTGCGGCGCGTCGGCCGCGCCGCACCTGCCTTGCTGCCGACGATCTTGGGCAGTGCCTTCAGCGTCGCCTCGTAGATCTCGTCGGGGTCCAGCCGCCGCAACTCCTCGGACAGGCACTCGTTGACCTTGCGGCGTTGCAGTGCGACGCGCCGGTCCGGCTGGCCGGGCTGGGTCAGTGTCCCGACCTTCGCGTCCGGTCGCTCCAGCTCCACATTGCCGGTGCGGCGTTGCAGCACCACCGACACGATGCCCTCACCCGAGGTCGCCTTCTTGCGCTCAACCGGGATCTTCAGGCAGCTGGTCAACCAGGCCGCGAGCAGATCGGTTGACGGCGAGTCCGCTTCCCCAGTCACGCTGGCAGCGGTGACCTTCTCGTGTGGCGGCAGGTCCAGCGCTGCGGCCAGCACGGCGCGCCAGTTCGTCAACCGGGTCCACGCCAGGTCGGTGTCGCCGTCCCGGTAGGACTTGCGACGCTGCTCGATCGCTTTGATCGGGGAGCGGTCCGCTGCGGAATCCGTGATGCGACGGTTGGCGATCTGCCCGATCGGGTCGAGGTAGGGAACGTCCGGCGCCTGGTGCGGCCACCATGCCACGATGGGAGCATCCGGAAGCAGTAATGGTTCCACGCAGCTCGCGCCCTCGCTTGCCAGCGGGCCGTAGAGCCGAAGCACCACGACCTCGCTGGCGCCAGCGTCGCCGCCGACCCTGATCTGGGCGTCAAGTCGCGGGGCCGCCTTCTTGGAGCCCAGCGCCACCACCAGAACCCGGCACGGGTGCTCGCGACTCGCGTCGTTGGCGGCGGTCACCGTCGCCTCGGTCCGCGCGCTGTCGTCGGTGACGATGACCAGCGTCATGACCCGGCTGAGCGTGGTCACCCCGCCTTGCTCGCGCAGCTCCACCAGCTTGCTGTTGACCACCGAGGTAGTGGTCGACGGCAGGTCGATGATCACGAACGCCTCCCTATTCTGCGGGACACCCGCGCCCGGTCGGTTGCCATGAGCCCTGCTCCGCACGCTCCGCGATCGTGGCTCATGGCCTCCTCCCTGTCTTGCGGGACACCCGCGCCCGGTCGGTTGCCATGAGCCCTGCTCCGCACGCTCCGCGATCGTGGCTCATGGCCTCCTCCATTTCCTACCGCTGAGCGCCAGCATCTTGTCCGCGGACTCGGGGCCCCAGGTGCCCGCCCGGTATTGCTCCGGGGCGCCTCCGGAGTGCCAGTAGTCCAGCACCGGGTCGAGGATCTCCCAGGACAGCTCCACCTCGTCGTTCACGGGGAACAGTGAGGGTTCGCCGAGCAGCACGTCCAGGATGAGGCGCTCGTAGGCCTCCGGAGAGGACTCGGTGAACGCGTGACCGTAGCCGAAGTCCATGGTCACGTCGCGCACTTCCATGGTATTGCCCGGAACCTTCGAGCCGAAGCGCATCGTCACGCCCTCGTCTGGCTGTACTCGGATGACCAGTGCGTTCTGGCCGAGCTCCTCGGTGGCCGTGGTGTCGAAGGGAAGGTGCGGGGCGCGCTTGAACACGACCGCCACCTCGGTCACCTTGCGGCCGAGCCGCTTTCCGGTCCGCAGGTAGAACGGAACGCCCGCCCAGCGGCGGGTATTCACCTCAAGCGTGATCGCGGCGTAGGTCTCGGTGGTCGAGGTCTTCGAGAACCCAGCTTCCTGCAGCAACCCGGGTACCTTCTGCCCACCCTGCCAGCCGCCCGAGTACTGACCCCGTGCCGTGGTGTCGGAGAACGGACCGACCGGCATGGTCGCCGAGAGCACCTTGGTCTTCTCGGCATGCAGATCGGCAGGCCCGAACGAGACCGGCTCCTCCATCGTGGTCAGCGCCATCAGCTGCAGCAGGTGGTTCTGGATCACATCCCTTGCGGCACCGATGCCGTCGTAGTATCCAGCCCGCCCGCCAAGGCCGATGTCCTCAGCCATCGTGATCTGCACGTGGTCGACATAGTTGGCGTTCCAGATCGGTTCGAACAGCTGGTTGGCGAATCGCAGCGCCAGGATGTTCTGCACCGTCTCCTTGCCGAGATAGTGATCGATGCGGAACACCGAGTCCTCGGGAAACACCTCGTTTACGATCTTGTTGAGCTGCTTGGCGCTGCTCAGGTTGTGCCCGAACGGCTTCTCGATCACGACCCTGCGCCACTGGTCGCCGTCCTGCGCGGACAGCCCCGACCGTGACAGTTGCTTGAGCACGGTCGGGAACGCGCCGGGTGGTATCGACAGGTAGAAGGCGTGATTGCCGCCCGTGCCGCGAACCCGGTCGAGATCGGCGACCGTCGCGGCGAGCGCGTCGAACGCGTCGTCATCGTCGAAGCTGCCCGGCACGAAGCGGAAACCCTCCGCGAGGTGGTCCCAGACCTCCTGCCGGAAGGGCGTCCTGGAATGCTCCCGCACCGCCTCGTAGACGACCTGCCCGAAGTCCTCGTTGGCCCAGTCCCTCCGCGCAAAACCGGTGAGCGCAAAACCTGGGGGTAGCAGCCCTCGGTTGGCCAGGTCGTAGATCGCGGGCATCAGCTTCTTGCGGGAAAGGTCACCGGTGACACCGAAGATCACGACGCCACACGGTCCCGCGATCCGGGGCATGCGGAGATCCCGCTCGTCGCGCAGCGGATTGCGCCAGACGCGGCTCACCGGCCGACCTCCTGCACCGCGCGAACCAGCGCGGCCAGGCCCGCGACCCGATCGGCGAGATGCAGTCGCAGCACCGGTCGTCCGTGTTCGGTGAGCACCTTGGCGTCGCCGAGCGCCTGCGCGTGTTGCAGGGTGCCCAGCGAGTACGGCCGGTCCGGCACCGCGACATCCTCGACCACCGCACCGGTGACCTGCAGGAACACGCCGTTCTGGTGGCCGCCCTTGTGGTACTGGCCGGTCGAGTGCAGGAAGCGGGGACCCCAGCCGAAGGTGGTTTGCAGGCCGCACCGGGTGGCCAACTCGCCACGCAGCAGCGTGGCCGACGCGTCGTCGATCCGGTCAAGGTAGGCCTGCACCGCCAGGTAGCCGTGCTGCGGTGCCGCCGCGATCAACGCCGAGATCGCGCCGGTCAGCGTCCGAACGTCACCGGAAAGCCACTCGACCGCATGCACCTCGACCTCGTCGACCACGAACCGCGGCGCGCTGTCCCGCCCCGCCGACGGGTCGTCAAGCAAGGTGCGTGCGGCGGCTTTCGCCGCCTCCACATCGGGCTGGTCGAACGGGTTGATACCCAGTAGCTTGCCTGCCACGGCTGTGGCGTACTCCCACAGCAGGAACAGCCCGCCGAGCGGCCCGGTCGTGCTGATCTTGGCACCTGGACCGGGTAGTCCGATCGACACCGGTGTGGCGTCGCTGCCGGCGTCACGGAATCCGGGTGCCTCCGGACCCTCCACGGCGACGGGTAGCAGGCCGGTGCCGTTCTTGCCGGTGGATTCCGCGATCAGCTGCTCAGCCCAGTCCGGGAAGCCTTTCGCGCCGGAACCGGTGTCGGCGAGCACGACTTTCTCGGCTCCTGTGGAGTGTGCGGCACCCAGTGCCGCGCCCAGTAGCAGCGCGGGGTTCGCGGGTTCGTCCGCGGCCAGCGACTTAGCGGCTGCCTCGGCGTCATCCAGCAGGGCCGCGATGTCCGCGCCCGCCAGCCCAGCAGGGACAAGCCCGAAAGCGGTGAGCGCGGAATACCGTCCGCCCACGTCCGGATCGGCGAGGAACAGCTTGCGATAGCCGGACTCTGCGGCCAGGTCGGCCAGCGGTGAGCCGGGGTCGGTTACGGCCACGATGCGGGATTTCGCGTCGATGCCGGCGTCAGTGAACGCTTTCTGGAAGATCCGGCGGTGGCTGTCGGTCTCCACGGTGCCACCGGATTTGGACGACACCACGATGGCGGTGCGCCGGAGGTCACCTGCCAAGGCGTCGGCCACCTGGCCTGGGTCGGTGGTGTCCAGAGTGACCAACCGGACTCCGGCGGTGGCGGTGATCACCTCCGGGGCCAGCGATGAGCCGCCCATCCCCGCCAGCACGATCCGATCGACGCCATCGGCGGCCAACTCCGCGCGCAGCGCGTCGATCTCCGCGAGCAACGGGCGCGAGGTCTCGTGCAGCGTGGTCCACGAGAGCCGGACCGCCGCTTCCGCCGCCGCGTCGGCGCCCCACAGTGTGGGGTCCTTGGCGGTCAACTTCGAGGCGAACCCGTCGCTCGCGAGTTGCTCCGCAAGCGCTCCCGCTTCCCCGGCCAGCTTCTCGTCGAGAATCTCGACGGAAATCCCTTCTGGCATCGCGTTGTCTCAGCTCCCGGCTTGCTTCAGTTGGGTTTCGACGGTCTGCAGCAGTTCGGCCCACGACTTGTCGAACTTCTCGACGCCCTCGCCTTCAAGGACGCGATTGACATCCTCGACGTCAATTCCTGCCTCGCCGAGGCCGTCGAACACGGCACTGGCGGTCTGCGCGGTGCCGCTCACCGTGTCGCCGGTGATCCTGCCGTGGTCCGCGGTGGCATGCAGTGTCTTCTCCGGCATGGTGTTGACCGTGTTGGCGACCACGAGTTGATCGACATAGCGGGTGTCGGAATAGGTCGGGTCTTTCGTCCCTGTCGATGCCCACAATGGGCGCTGCGGGTGCCCACCGGCGTCGGCCAGCGGCTTCCAGCGGTCAGCGTCGAACTTCGCAAGGAAGGCGGCGTAGGCGAGGTCGGCATTGGCGATGGCGGCCTGCCCGCGCAGTTTGGCAGCCTCCGATGTGCCCAACGCGTCGATCCGCTTGTCGACTTCGGTATCGACGCGGGAAACGAAGAACGAGGCCACCGAATGGATGTCGGCTAGCTTGTGCCCGTTGGCTTTCGCCTGCTCCAGTCCAGCGAAGAACGCGTCGATCACCTCCCGATAGCGCTCGACCGAGAAGATCAGCGTCACGTTCACGCTGATGCCTTCCGCCAGTGTGCGGGTGATCGCGGGCAGTCCCTCGACGGTGGCGGGGATCTTGACGAAGATGTTCGGCCTGTCGACGGTCTTCCACAGCTCCGTTGCCTGCGCCACGGTGGCGTCGGTGTCGTGCGCCAGGCGAGGGTCGACCTCGATGGACACTCTGCCGTCTGCCCCGCCGGTGCGCTGGAAGACCTCCCGGAAGAGGTCTGCTGCGTTGCGCACGTCTGTGGTGGTGATCTCCCGGACCGCGGCGTCGACGTCGGCTCCTCGCGCCGCGAGCGCACCGACCTGCTCGTCGTAGGCGGCGCCCTTCGACAGGGCATTGGCGAAGATCGTCGGATTCGTGGTCACGCCGACGACGTGCTTGTCGCGGATCAGCTCGGCGAGGCTGCCGGAGTCCAGCCGTTCTCGGGAGAGGTCGTCAAGCCAGATCGACACGCCGGCATCCGATAATGCCGCTAGTGGGTTTGCGTGCTCGTTGGTTTCGGTCCCTGTCGTGTCCGTCACCGTGATCCCTCCACTGTCGACTGTGTTGCCTTCGTTACCGCTCGGTGTGCCGCTTCGGCGACCGCTTCCGCGGTGATCCCGAACTCGCGGAACAGCGTCTGGTAGTCGGCTGAGGCTCCGAAGTGCTCGATCGAGACGATTTCGCCTGCGTCGCCGGTGAATCGATACCACGGCTGTGCCACGCCCGCTTCCACCGCCACCCGCGCCCGTACCGAGGGCGGGATAACCCGATCGCGGTAGTCCGTGTCCTGGGCGTCGAACCACTCGACGCACGGCATCGACACCACCCTGGTGGCAACGCCCTCGGCTTGCAGCGCCTGCCTGGCAGCCACCGCCAGTTGCAGCTCCGAACCGGTGGCGATGATCACCACCTGGGGTACGCCGCCCTCTGCGTCGGCGAGTACGTAGCCGCCGCGCGCGACGCCCTCGGTGGCCTGCTCCTTCGTCCCTGCGAGCACCGGAAGGTTCTGCCTGGTCAGCGCGAGCCCTACCGGGCCGGCCTGTGTCAGCGTGGCTCGCCAGGCGGCCACGGTCTCGTTGGCGTCGCCGGGGCGCAGCATCGCCAGCCCCGGGATGGCACGCAGCGCGGCGAGCTGCTCGATGGGCTGATGGGTCGGGCCGTCCTCGCCGAGACCGATCGAATCGTGGGTCCACACGTAGGTCACCGGCAGCTTCATCAGGGCCGCCAGCCTTACCGCGGGTCGCATGTAGTCCGAGAAGATCAGGAACGTACCGCCGTAGGGCCGGGTGTGGCCGTGCAGTGCGATGCCGTTGAGGATCGAGCCCATCGCGTGCTCCCGGACACCGAAGTGCAGGGTCCGGCCGTACGGGTTGGCCTTCCACTCCCCGGTGGAGATCGACTCAGGGCCGAAGGAGTCGGCACCGGTCATGGTGGTGTTGTTGCTGCCTGCGAGGTCGGCGGAACCGCCCCAGAGTTCCGGCAGCGCGTCGGCCATCGCGGCGAGTACGGAGCTGGACGCCTTCCGCGTGGCGGTGCCCTTCTCGTCAGGGTCCCACGACGGCAGCACGTCGGCCCAGCCCTTCGGCAGTTCGTGTGCCTCCAGCCGATCGAGCAGCGCCTTGCGCTCCGGGTTGGCCTCGGCCCACTTGTCGAAGCCCTTCTGCCACTGGGCATGCGCTTGCCTGCCGCGCTCCGCGACCTGCCTCGCATTGGCGAGCACCTTGTCCTCGACGGCGAAGAATGCCTCAGGGTCGAAACCGAGGATCTTCTTGACCTCAGCGACCTCGTCGTCACCGAGGGCGGCACCGTGCGCCGCGCCAGTGTTCATCTTGTTGGGCGCCGGGTAGCCGATGATGGTCCGCAGCACGATGAGGGAAGGCCTGCCGGTCTCGTTCCTCGCCGCCTCGACCGCGGCGAGGAAGCCCGCGACGTTCTCCCCGCCGTCCACGTGCTGCACGTGCCAGCCGTAAGCCGCGTAACGCTTGCCGGTGTCCTCCGACAGCGCGATGTTGGTGTCGTCCTCGATGGAGATCTTGTTGTCGTCGTAGATCACCACCAGGCTGCCGAGCTGCTGGTGCCCCGCGAGCGAGGACGCCTCCGAGGTCACGCCTTCCTCGATGTCACCGTCGGAGGCCACCACATACACCATGTGGTCGAACGGGCTGGTGCCCGGCGCTGCGTCCGGATCGAACAGGCCGCGTTCCCGCCGGGCGGCCATCGCCATACCCACCGCAGAGGCCAGCCCCTGGCCGAGCGGGCCGGTGGTGATCTCCACCCCGTCGGTGTGCCCGTACTCCGGGTGGCCGGGTGTCAACGATCCCCAGGTGCGCAATGCCTTGAGATCGTCGACGGCAAGGCCATACCCGCTCAGGAACAGTTGCAGGTACAAGGTCAAGCTGGAATGCCCGCAGGAAAGTACGAACCGGTCCCTGCCGATCCAGTACTGATCCGCCGGGTCGTGCCGCATGATCCGCTGGAACAGTGAGTAGGCCACCGGCGCGAGGCTCATGGCAGTGCCAGGGTGGCCGCTGCCACATTTCTGTACCGCGTCAGCGGCAAGCACCCGGATCGTGTCCACAGCGCGGGTGTCGGTCTCCGTCCAGTCGTCCGGCAGGTGAGGTGTGGTCAACCTGCTGAGATCTTCGCTGTCAGGCACGGACTTGTGCTCCACTCCTGCGTCGTTGCGGGGCGTGTGCCTGCCATGCCCTGCCGTCGGCGGGCACCGGCATCTCAATCGATCCCGAGCCCGTGCGCGGCTATGCCAGGCAGCACCCGACCCGCGGGTCTCCCTCGTTCACGGCCAGCGTAGACCCGAGGGTCGCGCGAGGTGATCTGAAGCATCCACTGCCGCCCCCGCTACTGGCGATGCGAGGCCTCGCGGTTACCATCGGTGCCGTTGCCGACGGTGTGCGAAAGGGCGCTCCGCGGGGACGATCCAGACCTGATCTAGGAGCGAGATGCTGCCGGTAATCGCTGTGCGGTGGGCGTTGTGAGCGCCGTGACCGAGGCGCCGGTCGATCCTCCCAGCGGCGGGCGCACCGCGGTTGAGGTAGTGCGGGCATATGTGGCCTTGACCAAGCCGCGCATCATCGAGCAGCTACTTGTCACGACCATTCCGGCGATGTTGCTGGCGGCGCGCGGAATCCCGTCGCCATGGCTGGTGATCGCGACGTTGATCGGCGGCACCCTGGCCGCGGGTTCCGCCGGTGCGTTGAACTGCGTGGTCGACGCCGACATCGACGCGGTGATGAAGCGCACCAGGGCTCGGCCGCTGGTGCGCCACTCGGTGCCCAAGCGCAGCGCGCTGATCTTCGGGCTGGTGCTCGGCGCGGTCTCGTTCGGTGTTCTGTATGTCACCACGAACCTGCTCGCCGCAGTGATGGCGGTCGCTTCGATCGCGTTCTATGTCCTGGTCTACACGATGCTGTTGAAGCGGCGGACCTCACAGAATGTCGTGTGGGGCGGGATTTGCGGCTGCATGCCTGTGGTGATCGGCTGGGCAGCGGTGACCGACAGCGTCGGATGGCCCGCGTTCGTGATGTTCGCCGTGATCTTCTTCTGGACGCCGCCGCATTCCTGGGCGTTGGCCATGAAATATCGCGAGGACTATGTGGCGGCAGGGGTACCCATGCTGCCTGCGGTAAAGAGTTCCGCCGAGGTCTCGGTGCGGATCGTGATCTATTCCTGGGCGATGGTGGTCTGCACGCTGCTGCTGATTCCCGCCACAAGCTGGCTCTACGCCGTAGTCGCTGCCGTGCTCGGTGCCTGGTTCCTTATCGCGGTGCACCGCATGCATGCCGCCGTGCGCAGTGGGGCGCGATACAACCCTATGAAGGTCTTCCACCTCTCGAACTCCTACCTGTGCGGGGTGTTCGTGGTGCTTGCGGTTGATGCGGTCATCGGCTGGCCTGTCGTGGGCTGGCACGTCTTCTAGCCCGCTGTGGCGGTGCGGATAAGGTGCTGTGGTGCGAATTTCAGGTGTCAAGATAGTGGCGGCCGCGGTACTGCTGGCCGGGTTCGGTCTGAGTGGGTGTGCCAATAACCAGCACGCTTCGAGCGCGCCTCCCCATCCCGCGACGATCACTCCGGTGAACCCGCAGGCGGTGTCGAGCGAGACCGGGAACAAGAAGGCGTGCACCGCCGATGACGTCATGGTGCAGGGCAGCTTCGGGCAGCGGCCTAAGGTCACCATTCCCCGGAACTGCCAGCCGCCGAAGCAGCTGCTGATCAAGGACCTGAAGGTCGGCGCAGGGCCGGCGGTGCGGTCCGGCGACACCGCGACCGTGAACTACCAGTTGGTCGCATGGTCGACCGGCAACGTGGTGGATTCCTCCTTCAAGAGCGGCCAGCCGTTCCCGGTGCGGAATGTCGGCCACGCGCAGGTCATCCAGGGCTGGAACACCGGTCTCATCGGCGCGAAGCAGGGCGGCAGGCGGCTGCTCGTCGTGCCGCCGAAGGAGGGCTATGGCTCGCAGGCCAAGGGACCCCTCAAGCCGAACGAGACCCTGGTCTTCGTCATCGACATCGTCAAGGTCACCCACGGCTGAGGCCCTCTCAGCCGCTGTGAACCCGTGAGCATTCTCGGGTGCTGGAGCACGCGAGAATGCTCACGGGTTTCGTAGTCAGGGGATGAGCAGAAGCTTTCCGGTGGTGCGACGGCCTTCCAGATCCCGGTGTGCCGCGGTGGCTTCCGCGAGCGGGTAGCGGCCGCCGATCCGGACCTCGAGCTTGCCTTCCGCGACGGCGCCGAACAGTTCGCCACTGCGCCAGATGAGTTCCTCACGGGTAGCGATGTGATCGACAAGGGTCGGTCGGGTGACGAACAATGAGCCGCCGGAATTCAGCCGCTGCAGGTCGAACCGCGGAACCTGGCCGCTGGCACCACCGAAGAGCACCAGCATGCCACGGCGGCGCAGGCTGGCGAGGCTGCCGTCGAACGTCGACTTGCCGACGCCGTCGTAGACAGCCGCGACACCTTCCCCGCCGGTCAGTTCGCGAGCGCGCTCGGCAAAGCCGTCATACCGCAGCACCTCGTCCGCACCAGCCTGCCTGGCGAGCTGCTCCTTTTCCGTCGTGGACACCGTGCCGATGACTGTGGCTCCGCGTGCCTTGGCTAGCTGGACGAGTAGCAGGCCGACCCCACCTGCCGCCGCGTGTACGAGCACGGTGTCGCCCTCGCGGACCGGATAGGTCGAGTTCACGAGGTAGTGCGCCGTGTATCCCTGTAGCGGCAGTGCCGCTGCGGACTCGTCGGGGACACCGTCCGGCACCGCCACCGCCTGCGCGGCCGGGACCAGCGCCTGCTCGGCGTAGCTGCCGGGGGCCGATGCCCATGCCACGCGGTCGCCTACGGAGAAGCCGGTCACGCCCTCGCCGACCGAGGTGACCGTGCCCGCACCCTCCGTGCCCACCACGAAGGGCAACGGCACCGAGTAGACACCGCTGCGTTGATAGGTGTCGATGTAGTTGACACCGGCCGCGGCGATATCCACCAGCAATTGACCCGTGCCGGGCTGCCGCTGCTCGACTTCGGCGACTGCCAGCACTTCCGGTCCACCGGTGCTCTCAATGCGCACTGCTCTTGGCACAGCTACCTCCATGACTTGCTGCGGACGGTGTCTAGGGCGGAAACCGGATCGCCGACCGTGGTGTTCCCGGTGATCGTGATCCCGCTGTGGCACCGGCCACGAGGCGGGGTATCCCGACAGGTTCGGTCGTTAACCTACCGCTATGGCTGACGAACGGACCGCGTGCGAACAGCGACCTTCCAAATGGGTGCTGGCGCAGGCCCGGGCTTTCGCGGGAAAGCACGGGACGCCCACCCGTGCGGTGGTGGAGAACATCGGACGCGGCAAAGCCAGGGTGGTGCTTGTCGGGGCCGATGGAGCGCTGGGCGATGTCGTGGTTGCCACCGTTGCAGTGGGGGAGCAGTTGGCCGTGGCGACGCCGGAACTTGAACTGTCCACCTGGGACGGGGACACCACTGCGGCGCTGCTGATCGGAGCCGCGCACCGCAAGAACATGGCAGCCTCGCGCACCCGCCACTGACCTCAATCGGCGTGTCGGCGCCGAAACGCCGTTGCGGTGCGTTATGCGGTGGTGAGTGCGCTGTCCCCGCTCGCAGGCACGGCAACCGTGGCAATCGCTTGACCACGATCGCGCGCGGCGCACCACACCGACGCCATGCCGCCGGTGACCAGCACTGCGCCGAGTATGTGGAAGGGCACTATGAAGTCGGGAACACCCATGTAGTACTGGATCACACCGAGCGCTCCCTGCAGCAGCACCATGATGATCAGCACAAGGTAACGCCGTCGCAGTGTCGCGCTGCCTGTCGCGCGCAGGCGCAGGCCGATCGTGACCAACGAGGCTAGGAACAGCACCAGCAGCGTGGCGTGCAGCAGCGTCAACAGCGGGATCGGTACCTGTAGCCGCGGAGTGTTGACGTCGCCGCTGTGTGGACCTGCCGCGGTGACCAGTGTGCCCGCGGCGAGCAGCAGTGCCAGCAGGACGCTCGCCACCTGCGGCAGGCGGCGTGCCAACAGCGGGCGGGGTTGCTGATCGCCCTCGTCAACCGCACGGTAGAACAGCACCGCGAACCACACGAGCACAGGCGACACCAGGAAATGGATGCATACCGTCCACCACGCCAGATGCATGAGCACCGTGATACCGCCGATCACCGCCTCGGCGACCACCCCGAGCGGCATCGTGGCGGCGAGCCACAGGTAGCGCCGCCGATGCGGCCGCGTCAGCAGGGCGGTGATCAGGCACAGCGCGGCAACCACGCATACCACAACGACGAGTAGCCGGTTGCCGAACTCCACCCACTGATGGAATTGGCCCAGCTCCGGATGTGCCACCGGCACCATGCTGCGGCCGGAGCACTGTGGCCACGTGGGACAGCCCAGGCCGGACCCTGTCACCCGCACCACCGAACCGGTCACCGCGATCAGGCTCTGTGCGATCACCGCGGCGATGCCGACCGCGCGCTGTACGGCACGGGGTGGCGCGGGAGGGCGGTAGAACACGGACGCTAGCGGCACATGCCGATGGTAGGACTGCGTCGGCACGGCCCGGCGACCGCCCGGTACCTGCCGTGGCGGGCGTCTCAGCCCGTCAGGTGAGCCTGGTGGTGCGGGAGGCGAGTCCGCCTGCCGCCGCGGTCCAGGCCAGTAGCACCACAATCGGAATCCAACCAGGGCTGCCACCGCTGACCAGCGCGGTGTGCAGGCTCCCGGCCAGCGCGCCGGACGGCAGCAGCATGATCACGTCGGACAGTCCGGAGGGCATCACACTCACCGGCACCACGATGCCGCCACCGAGTAGCAGCACGAACCAGACCAGGTTGCCGAGCGCGAGCACGATCTCCGCCCGCACCGAGCCGCCCAGCAGCACACCGAGCGCGCCGAACGCCAGCGTTCCCAGGACGACAAGCAGAACCGCCCAGCCGATCCCTGTGGCGTGCGGCGACCAGCCGAGCAGTGCCGCGACCACGCCGAGCACGATGAGCTGCGCCACGACCACCGCCACCGCCGAGAGCACCCGGCCTGCCACCAGCAGCCAGCGGGGCAGTGCGGTCGCGGCCAACCGCTTGAGCACCCCGTAGCGGCGGTCGAAGCCGAGCGCGATGGCCTGCCCGGTGAAAGCCGAGGACATGATCGCCAGCGTGAACATCCGAGGCGTCACAGCGTCAACCCTCGGCACGCCCGCCGGCGTCGGCACGATGTCCAGCAGCGTAAGTCCGATCTCCAGCGCGAGCGGAATCAGTAGCGTCAGCAGCACCTGCTCGCCGTGGCGCAACGCGAGCAGCGTCTCGGTGCGCGTTTGGGTCAGCAGCATGTGGCCGAGCCGTCCCCGGCCGGGCGACGGGGTGAAGGTGCCGGGTTCGAACCTCGCTGCGGTGGTCACCGGCGCTCCCCCTTCGGGTGTTGCCGCGGAATCATGAGCGCAGCTCCCGCCCGGTCAGTTCCAGGAACACGTCCTCCAGGCTCGGCCTGCCGACCTGCAACTGCTCGGCCAGCACGCCGTGCTTGGCACACCACGCCGCGACGGTGGAGACAACTTGCGGATCGACCTCGCCGGTCACCAGGTAGTGGCCGGGCTTGCTCTCCACTGCGAGGTAGCCCTCCGGCAGCGCCGCGGAGAGCAATGCGGTGTCAAGATCCGGCCGGGCGCGGAAGGTCAGCTGCCGCTGGTCCGCGTGGCCCGAGGTGAGTTCCCTCGGCGCGCCAGAGGCCACCGCGGCCCCGTGGTCGATGATCACTACCTGATCGGCGAGCGCCTCGGCTTCGTCCATCAGGTGTGTGGTCAGCAGCACCGTCACGCCGTCTGCGCGCAGCGCGGATACCAGCTCCCAGACCAGTCTGCGTGCCTGCGGGTCGACTCCCGCCGTCGGCTCGTCGAGGAACACCAGCTCGGGACGGCCGACGAGCGCGCACGCCAGCGACAGCCGCTGCTGCTGGCCGCCGGAGAGCCGCTTGTACGGGGTGCGCCTGGCCTGTGCCAGCCCGAGAATGTCAAGCAGCCATCGGGTGTCCAGCGGTCGCGCCGCGCAGGCGGCGACCAGTCGCAGCATCTCCTCCGCGTGCACTCCCGGGTATGCGCCGCCACCCTGTGGCATCACCCCGATCCTCGCTCGCAGCGCCGCGATCTCGGTGGCGGGGTCGAGGTCGAGCACCCTGATCTTGCCTGCGTCCGGGCGCAGGAAGCCCTCGCAGATCTCGACGGTGGTGGTCTTTCCCGCGCCGTTCGGGCCGAGCAGCGCCAGCACCGTGCCGCGTTCGAGACGCAGGTCGAGACCGTCCACCGCGGTGGTCGAGCCGTACCGTTTCACGAGACCGGACAGCTCGACGGCGTTGCTGCTCACGAATGAACAGACTAGGCCGTGATGTGGCACACCAAGCCTGCGGTACGTCGGTTCGGTAGGGATAACCCCCCGGTTGTTGATCAGGGTAGGTCCAGGGTTGGTTGGGGGGCATTCCCGATGGTCTGACATATCGGGCACAGACAGGCTGTACCCATGCACTCAGCAGCCGCCGAGGACACTCTCCCGGCGCGGCCCGTTGCCGCCGCGCGGAGCCTGATCGCTCACCGTTGCGCGGTCATCGCCGCCGCCGGAGTGCTGCTTGCCGCGGGCTTCATCGTGGTGCTTCACCTGCTCGCCGGCAGCCGCATCGATTCGCTCACCCGCACCATGAGCGACTACGCGTTGCTGCCTGGCGGCGAGCCGCTGTTCGCCGCAAGTGCTGCCTGCCTGCTGATCGCGTCCATCGCATTGATCGTGGGACTGCGCAACGGCGGGGTACGCGGTGGCCGCATGCTACGCGGGCTGTGCGCCGTGTGGTGCGGCGGTTTGTTGCTGGTCGCGGCGTGCCCGACCGACCCGCCCGCCACCGCGCTGACGTTCACGGGGTTCGTGCACCGCTACGCGGCCGGGGCGTTCCTCTTCGCGTTGCCACCGCTGACACGCTTGCTTGTTCGTGAGCTAGCGACGTTGCCGGGTACCGAGCGTGACGTGCGCTCGTTGTCTGTGCTGTCAGCCGCGAGCTGGTGGTGCCTGGCCCTCTTCCTGATCTGCCACCTACCGGTGGTATTCCCATGGCTGCCTGGCGTGGAACTGCTCTCCGGTGCGCATGCGGTGCTCGGGCTCGCCGAGCGGCTGCTGTTCGCGGTGGACCTCGCGGTGCTGCTGGTGATCGCCTCGGTGCTCGGCGCGCGGGGCAGGTGGGACCGGTGACCATCACCATCGCAGTGCTGCTCGCGGTAGTGGCCGCGGGTTGTTTCGTGGCGGCGGCGAGGATCCAGTACGCGGTGGTGCGGAGGGTTTCCGGCGGCGGCAGGTTGCGGCCGCGCACGCTGGCACGATTGTGCCGCGATCCACGGTGGCTCGGCGGGATGTGCGCGCTCGCAGGCGGCGCGGCGCTGCATGCCGTGTCGCTGGCGTTCGCCCCCCTCGCCGTGGTGCAACCCGTCGGCGGGCTGTCACTGGTGGCGATCACGCTGCTGCAGGCTCGCGACGAGTCGCGCAGATTGTCGGTGCCTGTGGTATGCGCGGTCGCGGCGAGCACGCTTGGCATCGCCATCTTCGTGCTACTCGCAGCGAGCACCACCGCGCTGGCACCCGTCGCCGCGGGCGGTTGGCTCATCACAGCGCTGGTCGTGGCGGCGGGTGCCATTGCCTCGGCAGCGGTGGGGCAACTCGGGCCCGCCGCTGTGCGTTGCCCGGCGTTTGGCGTCGCGGGCGGTTGCTGCTACGGCCTCGTGGCGGTGCTGACACATATCGCGGCGCTGCAACTGCGATTCGATACCGCCGTGCCGTTGTTCCCTGTGCTGGGAATCGCGGTGGCCGCAATGCTGGGTGGCGCGGCGGTCCAGCACGCCTACGCCTGCGGGCCGCCGGACGTGGTGATGGCCTGCACGACCGTGATCGATCCGCTGGTGGCGGTCGGTGCGGGCCTGCTGCTGCTGCGCGAGGCGGCCGCGGCGTCGGCCGCCGTGGTCGCCGGGGAGATCGCCTGCGCCGCGCTCGCCACCGCCGGAATGGTCTTTCTCGCCCGCGTCCGAGGCGGGACTCAACGTCACAGCACATCACCGCGCAACGGCCGGGTGCCGGTCGGCGCTTCGTTAGAGGGGAGTACCAACTGATGTCACTGGTCCAACTGAGGAAACCGGTCGCGGTACCGCGCGGCGGCGCGCGCATGCGGGTGCTGATCAGCGCCGAAACCTTCCCGCCCGATATCAACGGTGCGGCGCGGTTCGCGCAACGCCTCGCGGGGGGTTTGGCCGGCCGCGGCCACGACGTGCACGTCGTGTGTCCAGCCACCGGATCCGCCTCGAGCTGGGAGTTGATGGCAGGCGTGACGTTGCACCGCATCGCCTCGCACCGCACGCCGTTCCACCCGACCTTCCGGGTCTGCTTGCCGGGGCGCGCCTACCGGGAGGTGGCGAGGCTGCTCGACGAACTGCGCCCGGACGTGGTGCACACCCAGGCGCATTTCCTGATTGGTCGGGCGTTGGTGAGCGAAGCGCGGCTGCGCGGGGTTCCGGTGCTGGCGACCAACCATTTCATGCCGGAGAACCTGCTGGGGTATCTGAAGTGCCCGACGGCGCCGGCTCGGGGCCTGGTCCGCTGGGCGTGGCGGGACCTGGCCAAGGTGTACGGCGGTGCGGACCTGGTGACAGCGCCGACGCCGAGCGCCGTCGAGTTGCTGCGTGAGGGTGGGTTCCGGGGGGAAGCCATCGCGGTGTCCTGCGGTATCGATCTCGACCGCCACAGCCTCGTCGAGGCACGCGAGGATCCGGTGCCCACGGTGCTTTTCGTCGGCAGGCTTGACGAGGAGAAGCACGTCAACGAGCTGGTCGAAGCGATGGCGTTGCTGCAGGAAGGTTTGGTGGCTGGAGCGGAGATCGTCGGCGACGGATCGTGCCGGGCGCGCCTTGAGGCGCTGGCGCAGCGCAGGGGGGTGGCCGGGCGGATCCGGTTCCGCGGGTTCGTCAGCGACTCAGAGTTGCTGGCTTGCTACGCGCGCTGCGCGGTGTTCTGCATGCCGGGGGTAGCGGAGTTGCAGAGTCTGGCCACGATGGAGGCGATGACCGCTGGCAAGCCGGTGGTGGCCGCGGACGCGGTCGCGCTGCCGCACCTGGTCCGGCCAGGGCGCAACGGCTGGCTCTACCCACCAGGTGATGTCGAGGCGCTGGCGGTGCGGCTCGCTGCGGTCCTCGGCGACAGTCGCGAACGCGCCAGGTTGGGGGCAGGCAGTCTGCAGATCATCGCAGGCCACGGCATGGCCCACACGCTGGACACTTTCGAGACGCTCTACCACCGCGTCATGGCGCGCCGCAGCGCGGCGCCTATCTCCCAGGATGCCGCCAGGGCACCGATATCCGCGTAACCGTGCCACACCGAGGTGGAGAAATAGCCCGCGATTTCCCCGACGACAGGCCGGCGATTCACGCGACACGTCGATAGCGGCTGGGGAAACCGCGGGTGCTTTCCCTACTTGAGGGACTGGGGGGTAGCTGGGGCGCTGCGGGACCATGGCCAGATGGGGATCCGCTTACGCACCAGTAGCACGGTGATCACCAGCACTATGAGCGCGCCGATGTAGGCCTCCGGGAGTACGTACTGGTGGCCGTCGAAGGTGCTTCCTGTCGGGGGAACCAGCAGTGCCACCACCGCGCTCACCCCGGCCGCGACAGTGCGGAATCGCGACGTGCCCGCGCCAGCGGCGAGTGGGATCGCAGCCCACAGCAAGTACCACGGCTGCACGCTCGCACCGAGCACGACGATCACGCCGAGGCAGAGGCCGAGCCCGACCATCGGCTGTAGCCGCCCGCGGAAGGAGTCCCACAGCAGCTTGATGCTGAGCGCGACATAGCCGACCGCTCCGAGCAATCGGGCGGTGGCGATGGTGGCGTCGGTGTGATTGCCCAGGTGCAGCGCGATACCCAGACCTCCTGCCAGGAAGCCGACGGCGGTGGTCGGCGCGATCCAGCTGCGGATCATGCCCGGTGTGCTCAGTGCGTTGATCCAGCCGAAACCGAGCCCGCTGCCGATCGAGATGATCGCTATGACAGCACCGGAGAGCAGCAGCATGCTCAGCGCGGCCAGTGCGAGGTGGCGGAATCTGCCGCCCCACCGCCGTGCCACCATCACACCGAGGAAACCGAGCGCGGCAGCGGCCGGGATCTTGACCGAGGCGCCGAGGCTGATCACGGTCACCCCGAGCGCGAGGTAGAGCAACTCCGCGCGGGTCGCGCGCGCCACCGGGTCACCCTTGCCGACGATGGGGAACCGGTGCAGCGCGATCTCGAATCCGGCCAGCATCAGGCCGAGCATCAGTGCCTCGTTGTGCGCGCCCGCGACGAGGTGCCAGAGCACCAGCGGGTTGGCGGCGCCGAGCCAGAGCGCGCTGACCGGCGCTACGCCGAACCGGCGAGCCAGCCGAGGCAGTGCCCAGACGATGAGTGCCAGCCCGAACAGTTCCAGTAACCGTTGCAGCAGCACGCCGGTGACCACGTGGTTGCCTGCGATACCGGGGACGCCGCGGCATACGGTGAGGAACAGCGGGCCATACGGGGCTGGGGTGTTGCGCCAGATGTTGGGGATACCGCGCACCAGCGGGTCCGCGATCCCCAGCGCCTGCGCCGGTCCGAGGCGGTACGGGTCGAGCCCGAGCGCGGTGATCTTGCACTGTGCGAGGTAACTGTAGGCGTCGCGGCTGAACATCGGGGGCGCAAGCGCCAGCGGCACCGCCCACATCAGCAGTGTGCGGTTGAGCTGCGAGCGTGTCAGCAGCCGGGGACGCCCGGGGCGCACTAGCCTGCCGAGCCACAGCCAGGCGAGCACCACCATGCCCATACCGGAGAACGCGCAGCTCAGCGCCACGGTGGGCATCCTGGGGAGCAGGCTGAGCACCTGAATGTCGAGCACCGGGTTGTATACCGGCGCGGCGCCCGCGCCGAGCGCGCCGAGAGCCATCAGCAGCGCGCCGACCGTGCCGAACCGCCGGATCGCGTGCAGCCTGCGGCGCTCCGCGGAGTCGAGTCCGGGAGGCTGCGGATCTGCGGGAGCACCGCTCACGCTCTCGCGTGAGTCGCGTTGCAGATCCCCGGCTACCACCGTGGCAGCGTATCCAGCGTGCGCGCGCGCCCGGCGAGGTCCCTCGGTACCCGTGCGCTGGGCTCGGGAACGTAGCGGCGACCCCCACATCCGTGAGCACTGAGGGTGACCCTGCTCACGTGTGGTGGCCCCTGCCTTTGCCGTGGCTGCCGAAATAGGTCACACTTGTGTTGTGAAAAAGGTCGGGACGGATCGAAGGAGCGAAGAGGCGGTCGCGATGGCGGCTTTCTCGGCGTCCTCCGCTGACGGCCGCACCCGGCAGCTGGTCGCCAGGTTACTGCTTGAACGTGGTCCTGTGACCGCAGCCTCGGTGGCATCCGATCTCGGCGTCAGCCCGGCTGCCGTGCGGCGCCACCTCGATGCGCTGATGCTGGACGGGCAGGTGTGCTCACGGCAGGCCCCCGCCCTCGGCCACCGTGGCAGGGGAAGGCCCGCCAAGCAGTACCTGCTCACCGAAAGCGGCAGGTCACGGTTCGGCCATGCCTACGACGACCTCGCGGTCTCCGCGCTGCGGTTCCTCGCGGAAAGCGGCGGCGAACAGGCGGTCCGGGCGTTCGCGGAGCGGCGGGTCGCCGGGATGCTTGGCGGATCGAGCGGGCCCGAACTGCCAGGCCACGATCCGCAGCAGCGTACAGAGGCGCTGGCCGACGTGCTGAGCGGGCAGGGATACGCGGCCTCGGCCGAGCATATGGACTCCGGCGCCCAACTGTGC
>JBOHEL010000017.1:0-24439 GCA_050700995.1 Sciscionella sp.
ATATCCAGCCGCTCGATGTCGTTGGATAGCCTGCGCACCCCGGCGGAATCACCGTAGTGCGAGCGCAGCGAGCCGACGCAGCGTCGCAGCTGGCCGATAGCTTCGTGCAGCTGCACGATCTCCGGCGTTGACATGTCGCCTACCTTCCTGTCGCGGCGCCGCGTTGATCTCCGGTGAGCGCCGCCGTGGTTTCGACTCTGCTCCCTGATCAGCTTAGTGACAAGCGACACACGCAAGATTGGCGCGGGAGTCAACTGTTCAGGCGATCATGTCGAGCGCTTCCGCTACCGATGCGACGACCGGCACACCGGCACCGGCCAGCGCCGAGTGCGTCATCATGCCGGTCGACACCAGCACGCACCGCGCACCGGCCGCGGCCGCGGCATCGGCATCGTCCGTGACATCGCCGATGACCACCACCTCAGCGGGGTCCACCGCCTGCGCTTGCAGATGCGCGACCAGGTGCCGCGCCTTCGAGCCACCACCGGTGCGCTCGCGCAGACCGTCCACCCTGGCGAACAGATCGGACATGCCGAGTTCGGCCACCACAGGCACCAGCTCGTGGTGGAACCACATCGACAGTAGCGACTGTCTGCCACCGCGATCCCGCCAGTGACGTAGCGCGTCGGGCACTCCCGCCGCCAGCGCCACCGCCGAGGCACGTGGTCCCGCCGAGGCGGCAGCAGACACCGCCGAGGCACGTGGTCCCGCCGAGGCGGCAGCAGACACCGCCGAGGCAAGCCACTCGCGAAGCAGTACGTTGTACTGCTCGTGGTACCTGCGGTCCAGCACCGCCCAGTCCTGGGTGGACAGCGACCGCGCGAGTAACTCCTCGTAGCAGGCTGTCAGCGGTCTGCGAAAGATCGACTTCCACTGCTCAAGGGTGATCGGCTCCCTGCCGAATTCCGCACACACACTGTTCACTCCTGCGAGCACTGCGTGATTGTCGTCCAGCAGAGTGCCGTTCCAATCCCAGACGATGTGAGGGGGATGCGGGGCTACTCCGGTCGAACGCACGGCATCATGGTAGCGAGGTCGGTTCGGCGGAACATCCGGTTATTCGGGGATCAGCTCGTCGAGGATTTCACTGTCCTGCCCTTCCGTGCGCAGCTCCTCCTTGACCACCCGATACGCCATGCCCTGCGGGTATCCCTTGCGGGCCAGCACACCTACCAGCCGCCGCAGCCGCGTGGTGTCGTCAGTCCCCATGCTGGTGCGGAGCTTCTTACGCACGAGCGTCCTCGCGCGTTCCTCCTCGGCCGCGCCGTCAACCGCGGATGCCGCTTCGGTGGCGATCGAATCGTCCACGCCTTTGCGCCGTAGTTCGGTCAGTAGGGCACGACGCGCCATGCCCGAATAGTTGTGCCGGGAGCGCACCCACATCTCGGCGAATGCGGCATCGTCGATCAGGCCGACCTTGTCCAGGCGCTGCAGCACGAGGTCGACGACCTCTTCCTCGATGCCCTTACGCAGTACGGCGTCGCGAAGCTCGGAGCGGGTACGGGGCCGTGCGGTGAGCAGCCGTAGGCAGATGTTTTTCGCCCGGGTAGCCGAGTCCTCTGGCTGTTCACCGCTCGACGTGCGATCGCTGCTGGTCGAACTCATCGCGGATCAGAAGTCGACCGGCGCAGGGGCCTCGTCCTCGATGTCGAGCGCCGCACCGATGCCGAGCTTGTCCTTGATCCGCTTCTCGATATCGTTGGCGACATCGGGGTTGTCCCGCAGGAACTTCCGGGCATTCTCCTTGCCCTGCCCGAGCTGATCGCCTTCGTAGGTGTACCAGGCGCCGGACTTGCGCATGATCCCCTGATCCACCCCGAGGTCGATCAGCGAACCCTCCCGCGACACCCCGATGCCGTAGAGGATGTCGAACTCCGCCTGTTTGAACGGCGGCGCCACCTTGTTCTTGACGACCTTCACCCTGGTGCGGTTGCCCACCGCCTCGCCGCCGTCTTTGAGCGTCTCGATCCTGCGCACGTCCAACCGCACCGAGGCATAGAACTTCAACGCCTTACCACCGGTCGTCGTCTCAGGACTGTTGTGCACCATGACGCCGTCAGCCAGGTAGTTGTGCGATCCCTCAATCTCGATATCGAAGCGACTCATGATCGGGTAATCGGTCTTTGACGTGATCTCTGTGACCCGCGCCGGCATGAGTTGCATGCTCGCTTCGGTAAATACCGGTTGTACCACGCACTGACCACGGAAGCGTGGCAGCAACTTGTACTCCATTGATGGCGCTACGTACGGCGCGATCAGATCATGGAAGCGGGCGGTGCCAGCCGTCGAGAACTGCAGCACGGATATCTGCCGGGCGCCCCGGCTGGTCAACTTTACATCGAGGTCATAGGTATCGCGCAGGTACTCAACCAGCCGCTTCCGGCTGTCGGAGTGCATGGCTTCGACACAGATCTCGGTCCGGCCGCTGCCACCCTGAGTCCGTTGCTGTACGCCTTTCGACCGCAGCGTGAAGCAACCGTCGTCCATGTACCAGACCGCCAGCGCCAGCGGTGTCAGCGCCTTGAGGTAATCCCATGACAGGTGCTTCTTGCCATCACCGAAGTAGACGGCTTGGCGCAGTTCGGAGAGTTCCGCAAGCGGGGTGAAGTCTGCGAAGACCGCACCCTTCGCGTTCGTTGTGCAGCTATGAGGAAGGTTTTCCAACAGGGAAAGCTTCCAGTTCAAGTAGACGGCCTGTTTCGCACCGTGCCCCATCCGGAATCGGGCGCTTTCGGAGTCCTTGCGCACAGCACGAGAGAGATCTCCATCGCCCATGAGTGAACCAAGAACAACTTGCCACTGCTGATCACTGAGCAAGCAGGGTTGCGCCAACATCACTCGGTCGCCGACCTGAATCTCACCGGCTTCACGCCAGCCACCAGGCGTACGGATGAGATGGTTACGAGTCATCGCCAAGCTGGCATGGCCACGCCCAGTCCCGCCACCTGGACGGTCGACCTTGAAGTGGAGGAACTCCTCAGTTCGGCCGTTGTTGAACCAGTTGACGACGCGACGCGGAACGACTCTGCCGCTATCAGGATCATACGAGAGAACTTCAACATCCATCTTCTGGTTGACGATCTTGCCAAGTCTCTCTTGCGTCCCGTCAGCCAGCGTGACCTTGGTATACCAAGATCCACATCCGAACATCACGCCGATTTTTTCGCGGAGCTGGTTGATGAAGATCGCGGTGGTGCCGGAGTTGCTCATCGCGCCGGTGATCTTGCGGAGCGCCTGGCTCATCAACCTGGCCTGCAGGCCGACGTGGTTGTCCCCCATCTCGCCCTCGATCTCGGCGCGCGGCACCAGCGCCGCCACGGAGTCGATCACCAGGATGTCAAGCGCGCCGGAGCGAATCAGCATGTCCGCGATCTCCAGCGCCTGCTCGCCGGTGTCCGGCTGGGAGACCAGCAATGCGTCGGTGTCCACCCCGAGTGCCTTCGCGTACTCCGGGTCGAGTGCGTGCTCCGCGTCGATGAACGCCGCGATACCGCCCGCTGCCTGAGCGTTCGCCACCACATGCAGGGCCACCGTCGTCTTACCGGAGGACTCGGGGCCGTAGATCTCCACGACACGGCCGCGCGGCAGCCCACCGACGCCGAGCGCCACGTCGAGCGCGATCGCGCCGGTCGGGATCACCGCGATCGCCTTGCGCTGCTCGTCACCGAGGCGCATCACCGATCCCTTGCCGTACTGTTTGTCGATCTGGGTAAGGGCCAGCTCAAGCGCCTTGCCCTTGTCCGGTGCCGCTGGTGCCATCGCTCGCATCCACCTCGGTTGAGTCGAATCTTCGTGTCGGGACCGACGCTACGTGCGGGGGCCGACATTTCTTACGACAACTCGCCGACCTGTGGATCGACGGCCGCGCTGTGGATAACAGCATAGACGAACACCTGTTCGAGGCCGGCAGTGACACGCCGGCCAGGTGGCATCGCGCACAGGGGCACCGTCACCCCGTCTCACCTGCGTTCGGCAGGCACCTCGAGCGCCTCGCACACCGCGCGCCAGATCGCCTTCGGCGGCACCCCCGCATCCAGCGCCTCATCGACGGTCCGGCCCTCCAACTGCGCGAACACGTGTGCGGCGGCCAGTGTCTCTGCGCGTACCGTGCCGAACTCCTCGGCCATCTGCCGCCGCAATGCCGTCAATCGCATCCTGCCAAGGCTACCGTCGCTGTCCGTCTCATCAGCGCCGAGGTACGCGCGGCGTTTACCATGCCGATCATGGACGACTTCGAACTCGCCCAGCCCGCCTGCGACAACCGCCGGTGAACGTTCCGAGCGATCCGAGGCGGTTGTCCCGACGCCAGCTGCTGGCGGCGGGCGGACTTGGTGTGGTCGCGATGTCCGCGCTGGGGCCCGCGTTCGCGGACCGCGATGCGGTGACCCCCGCGATACCGCCCGGTGCCCCGTGGCTGTTCGGGCCGTACCAGTACGGGAGCACCAACACCAGCTTCATCGAGGATCACCTGGTGCCGGTGTCGCTGCCGCACTGTGTCGTCCCGCTGTCCTGGCGGGACTGGTCACCGGAGACCTGGGAACGGCGATGGGTGTACCGGCGTCACTTCGACGTCTCGCCGTCAACGGCGTCCGGCAGGCTGTTCGCCCACTTCGACGCGGTGATGACGACGGCGTCGGTGTACCTCAACGGGCGCCCGCTCGGCGAGCATCCCGGCGGCTACCTGCCGTTCAGCTTCGAGTTGACCGGGAAGACACGGTCCCGCGACAACGTGCTGGCCGTCATCGTCGACGGCGGCTGGCGCGCCGATGTCCCGCCGAACCGGCCACGCGCACGGCGACCGTCAACGATCGACTTCTACCAGCCGAGCGGGATGTACCGAGCCGCGGGATTCCGGCAGCGGCCGGATACCTTCATCGCCGATGTCTTCGCGCGCCCCGCCAATGTGCTCGACACGGTGCGCAGCGTGGAGGTCTCGGTTCAGCTCGACTCCTCCGACCGGGTCCGCGCACCAGCCATGGTCACTGTGATGGTGCTCGACGGCACGAGGGCGCTCACCGAAACCTCGGCCGAAGTTCCCGCACTCCCCCGCGGCCTGACGCGGGTACCGCTCACGGTCCAGGCACTGCCACCTCTCACGTTGTGGGACATCGACGACCCGCATCTCTACACCGTCCGCACCGTGCTGACCGTCGACGGCATGGTGATGGATCAGCACGACGTGCGCATCGGGTTCCGGGACGCCCAGTTCCGCAAGGACGGCTTCTTCCTCAACGGCAGGCGGCGCAAGCTCTTCGGCCTGAACCGTCACCAGTGGTACCCCTACGTCGGCGCTGCCATGCCCGACCGGGTGCACCGCAAGGACGCCGAGATCCTGAAGCGGGAACTGAACTGCAACATGGTGCGGTGCTCGCACTACCCACAGTCGGAGGCGTTCCTCGACGCCTGTGACGAGCTCGGCCTGATGGTATGGGAAGAGGCACCTGGCTGGGATTACATCGGCGACGCCACCTGGCGCGAGCGGGTGCGCCGCGACGTGCGTGGCATGATCGTGCGCGACCGCAACCACCCGTCGATCATCGTGTGGGGCACCCGGCTGAACGAGACGAAGGACGACGCGGCGCTCTACACGCGCACCAACGACATCGCGGTGCACCTTGACGGATCGCGCCCGACGACCGGTGCTGTCGACCGCGCTCCGAACGACGTCGGGCCCGTGAAGACGAGCCCGTTCGGCAAGGCCGTCGACCCGTATTCGACGACAGAGTTCACCCAGAATGTGTTCGCCTACAACGACTACAGCAGGCGTCGCAAGAAGAACGGGCTGCCCTCGCTGCGCCCGCCGCGCATCGACCTGCCGTACCTGATCAGCGAGGCGGTCGGCACCCTTGTCGGCCCCGCGCACTACCGGCGCACCGACAGGCCGCACGTGCAGTCAGTGCAGGCGCTGCTGCATGCCGCCGTGCACGACGACGCCGCCGGCGACGACAGGTATTGCGGGTTGCTCGCGTGGTGCGCGTTCGACTATCCCTCTGGTTGGTACCACGCACTGGAAGGGATCAAATGGCCTGGCGTGTGCGATATCTTCCGGATCCCGAAGCTCGGTGCCGCGTTCTACCGCTCACAGATCCAACCGGCGCGGCGACCCGTGATCGAGCCGGGCTTCTACTGGGACTTCGGCCCCCGATCCCCGGCGAATGGGCCTGGTAGCGATTCGTTGATCTACTCCAACTGCGACACGCTGGCGGTATCGGTCGACGGGCTCGCTCCGGTGACTCTGCATCCGGACAGGGCCCGCTTCCCACATCTGGCTTACCCGCCATTCGTGGCGGACCTGGCGTTTCACGGACACCGGCCGGTCGAGTTGCGGGTTGACGGCTATCTCGCGGGCAAGCGACTGCTGACCAGGACCTTCTCCGCCGACAGCAGCAAGGACATGCTGCTGATGGCGGCTGATGACACCGAACTGGACGCCGACGGTGCCGATGCCACGCGGCTGGCGCTGCGCGCCGTCGACCGGTACGGGGCCGCTCGCCCTTACGTCTCGGGGCACGTGACGCTCAGCGTGCGCGGGCCTGCGACTCTCGTTGGCGACAACCCGTTCCCTTTCGACGCCACCGGGGGTGCCGGTGCGGTATGGCTGCGCACCGTCGGTGGGCACGCCGGGGCGATCACGGTGCGCGCTTCCCATCCGAGGCTTGGCACCGCGTCGGCGACCGTCACCTCGCGTGCGGTTCCCCGCGAGTAGCACCGCCGCGCTCACCGGACTGTCGGTGGCCTGGTTCAAGATGGAGGCATGCACGACGCGCTGCGCGCATTCTCTCCGGCCACCGGCGAATGGTTCGCCGGCGCCTTCGCCGCGCCGACGCCCGCGCAGCAGGGGGCGTGGCGGGCCGCTGCGGCGGGCGAGCACGCACTGGTGGTGGCCCCCACCGGCTCCGGCAAGACGCTGGCGGCGTTCCTCTGGGCGCTGGACCGGCTGGCAGCGCAGCCACCGCCCGCAGAGCCGCGCCGCCGCTGCCGGGTGCTGTACGTCTCGCCGCTGAAGGCGCTGGCGCTCGACGTGCAACGCAACCTGCGCACGCCACTGGCCGGGATCCGGCAGGCCGCCAACCGCCTCGGGGTTCCGGCACCGGAGATCACGGTGGGAATGCGTACCGGCGATACCCCAGCGGACGAGCGCCGTACCTTCCAGCGCCGCCCGTCAGACGTGCTGGTGACCACGCCGGAGTCGCTGTTCCTGCTGCTCACCTCGGCTGCGCGGGAGTCGCTGCGCGGCATCGAGACGGTGATCCTCGATGAGGTGCACGCGGTCGCGGGCACCAAGCGTGGCGCGCACCTTGCCCTCTCGCTTGAGCGTCTTGACGCGCTGCGCACCACGCCGGAAGGGCAGCAGGCGGCGGCCGCGCAACGTATCGGGCTCTCGGCGACGGTCCGCCCGGTAGCGGAGGTGGCGACTTTCCTCGGCGGCGGCAGGCCGGTGCACGTGGTGCAGCCGGAGAATCCGAAAACCGTCCAGGTCAGCGTCGAGGTTCCAGTGGAGGACATGGCAGGCCTCGGCGAGCCCGCGACGGCGGAACACGGTCCCGACGCCGCCGCACGGCCGAGGCCATCGATCTGGCCCGCGGTGGAGCAGCGGCTACTGGAACTGGTGCGGGCCCACCGCTCGACGATCGTGTTCGCGAATTCCCGCAGGCTCGCCGAGCGGCTCACCGCGAGGCTCAACGAGCTCGCCGAAGAGGCACCGCAACCGGTGGCACGCTTCCCCGCCGAGGCCATCGGCGAGTCGGGCTTGACTACCGGCGGTTCCGCCACCGTCGCAAGAGCGCACCACGGTTCGATGTCGCGTGACACCCGCACCCAGGTGGAAGAGGCGCTGAAGTCCGGCACGCTGCCGTGTGTGGTTGCCACCTCGTCGCTCGAACTGGGCATCGATATGGGAGCTGTCGACCTGGTGATTCAGGTGGAGGCACCTCCCACGGTGGCCTCAGGTTTGCAGCGGGTGGGCCGCGCGGGTCACCATGTCGGCGCGGTCTCCACGGGTGTGATCTTCCCGAAGTTTCGGGGTGATCTGGTCTCGGCCGCAGTGACCGCCGAGCGCATGGCCGCCGGTTCGATCGAGGCGATCCGTTACCCGCGCAACCCATTGGATGTGCTGGCCCAGCAGGTGGTTTCGGCGGTGGCGCTGGAGCCGTGGACGGTGGCGGATCTCGCGGCGCTGGTGCGGAGGTCGGCGCCGTTCGCGGCGCTGCCCGATTCGGCGCTGCACGCGGTGCTGGACATGCTGGCGGGCCGCTACCCGAGCGAGGAATTCGGCGAGTTGCGGCCCAGGATCACCTGGGATCGGGTCACCGGCGAACTGCGCGGGCGGCCGGGTGCGCAGCGGCTGGCTGTCACCTCAGGGGGCACCATCCCCGATCGCGGTCTGTTCACCGTGATGACGCCTGCCAAGGAACCGGGCAAGCCGGGGTCACGGGTCGGTGAGCTCGACGAGGAGATGGTGTACGAGTCCAGGGTCGGCGACACCGTGCTGCTCGGCACCTCGTCGTGGCGGGTACAGGACATCACGCACGACCGGGTGATCGTGACACCCGCCCCCGGCGAGCCCGCGCGGCTGCCGTTCTGGAAGGGAGACGCGCCCGGCCGCCCGCTTGAGCTCGGCAGGGCGCTAGGCGCGTTCGTGCGTGAACTATCCACAATGGATTCTGAGCGGGCGAGGGGCAGGACCGCGGGCGCGGGACTTGACGAGCGAGCGAGCGACAACCTGCTGCGCTACCTCGCCGAGCAGCGCGCCGCGACGCGCCATGTGCCGGACGACCGCACGATCGTGGTGGAGCGCTTCCGCGATGAGCTCGGCGACTGGCGGATAGTGGTGCATTCGCCTTTCGGCGCGCAGGTCAACGCGCCGTGGGCGCTGGCGATCGCGGCGCGGTTGCGGGAACGGCGCGGGTTGGACGCGCAGGTCGTGCCGTCCGACGACGGGATCGTGCTGCGGCTTGCCGACGCGCTCGACGACGCCGGCGGGGAAGTCACCGCGGGCGCGGAGGATGTCCTGCTCGACCCCTCGGAGGTGGAGCAGATCGTGACCTCCGAAGTGGGTGGGTCGGCGCTGTTCGCGGCGCGCTTCCGGGAGTGCGCGGCGCGCTCGCTGCTACTGCCGCGCAGGGATCCTCGCAAACGCACGCCGCTGTGGCAGCAGCGGCAGCGCGCAGCACAGTTGCTCACGGTCGCGGCACGGTACGAGCGGTTCCCTGTGGTACTTGAGGCGATGCGGGAGTGCCTGCAGGACGTCTACGACGTAGCGGGCTTGCGGGAGCTGATGGCCGATATCTCCGCCCGCAGGGTGCGGGTGGTCGAGGTGGCGACCCCGTTCCCGTCGCCGTTCGCCAGGAGCCTGCTCTTCGGCTACATCGGAATGTTTCTCTACGAGACCGATGCGCCGCTTGCCGAGCGTCGCGCTGCCGCGCTCTCGCTCGACACCGCGCTGCTCGCTGAGCTGTTGGGTGCCGAGGCGATCCGGGAGTTGCTCGACCCCGAGGTGCTGCGTGATGTCGAGCGCTCGCTGCAGCGTCTCACCCCGGAGCGGCAGGCTAGGCACGTCGAGGATGCCGCGGACCTGTTGCGTTTCCTCGGCGACCTCTCCGAAGCCGAGGCCGCCGAGCGCGGGGTGCGGGCGGATTGGCTGGCCGAAATGGCCTCGGCGCGGCGGGCCATCCTGGTACGCATCGCGGGCGAGCAACGCTGGATCGGCATCGAGGATGCCGGCAAGGTGCGTGACGCCCTCGGTACCGCACTGCCGGTTGGTGTGCCCGAGGTGTTCACGGAGCCGGTCGCCGAGCCACTCGCCGAATTGCTGATCCGGTACGCGCGGTCACGTGGCCCGTTCCCCGCGACGGAGGTCGCGGGGCGGTTCGGTCTCGGCGTGGCGGTGGTTACCGATGTGTTGGAGCGGCTGACCGGCACCGGCAGGTTGGTGCGCGGGGAGTTGCGGCCAGGCGGCAGCCATATCGAGTACTGCGACGCCACTGTGCTGCGGCGGTTGCGGCGTGGCTCGCTGGCACGGGTGCGGGCCGAGATCGAGCCGGTGGAGCAGGCAGCGCTCGGGCGCTTCCTGCCGGCATGGCACGGCATCGGGGCTCGGTTGCGATCCGCCCCGACGGCGGAGGATGTGCTCGGCGTGGTGGATCAGCTCGCGGGCGCGCCACTTCCCGCGAGCGCACTGGAGTCGCTGATTCTGCCTGCGAGGCTTCCCGGGTACTCCGCGGCGCTGTTGGACGAGCTGACATCGACGGGGGAGGTCGTCTGGTCCGGCTG
Organism: Sciscionella sp.; assembly: GCA_050700995.1. Taxonomy (GTDB): domain Bacteria; phylum Actinomycetota; class Actinomycetes; order Mycobacteriales; family Pseudonocardiaceae; genus JBOHEL01. Next base: position 10,273 of record JBOHEL010000017.1, read on the forward strand.
CGGGGCACTGGCGGGCGGGGACGGTTGGGTCGCGCTGGCGCAGGCCGATGTCGCGGAGGAGTTGCTGCCCGACATCGAGGATTCGGTTGCTGGTACGCCACTGCATCACGCCGTCCGCGAGGCGCTGCGGGGCGGGGCGCTGTTCTTCCGTCAGCTGGCGGACCGGGTGGGTGCCGCGCTGGTCGAACAGGCCGAGCAGGCACCGACGGATGCGCAGCTGATCACCGCGTTGTGGGATCTGGTGTGGTCAGGGGTGGTCAGTAACGACACCCTGGCGCCGTTACGGGCACTGGTCGGTGGGCGCGGTGCCGCGCACAAGTCCCGGCGGGCGCCGCCCCGTGGACGCTACGCGCGGCCGATGGCACGTCCCCGGATGCCGAGCCGCCTTGGCCCGCCGACGGTGGCCGGGCGGTGGTCGCTGGTACCGCAGCGCTCCGGGGATCTCACCAGGCGTGCGCACGCCAGGGCGGAGATCTTCCTGGAACGGCATGGTGTGCTGACCCGAGGTGCGCTGGACACCGAGCGGGTGGCCGGTGGGTTCGCCGGGGTGTACAAGGTGCTGCGGGCCATGGAGGAATCGGGGCAGGTGGTGCGGGGCTATGTCGTGGAGGGCCTTGGTGCCGCGCAGTTCGCCGCCACGGGCGCGGTCGACCGGCTGCGTGCGCTCGCTTCAATGGATGACGCCGCGCCCCGCGATGCGTTGGCGCTGGTGCTGGCGGCAGCGGATCCGGCACAGCCCTACGGTGCGGCGCTGTCGTGGCCACAGCCGGTGAGCGGGACGAAACACCGGCCGGCACGCAAGGCGGGCGCGTTGGTGGCGCTGGTCGACGGCGTGCCTGTGCTCTATGTGGAACGGGGCGGGCGCTCGGTGTTGTCGTTCACCGAATCCGGGCCCGAGTTGCGGGCGGCGGCAGGCGCGCTGGCCAGGGCCGTGCACGACGGCTGGCTAGAGCAGCTCGCGGTACGGCGCGCAGACGGTGAGCGGGCACTCGGTTCCAAGCTGGCCGAGGTGCTGACCGAAGCCGGTTTCCGCGCCACCCCCGGCGGCCTCCGCCTGCGAGCCTGATCGTGAGCGGTTACCTCTGAATGTGGCTTTCACCTGGTAGAGCCGTAGAAAGCCACATTCAGCATTGCCCTACAGCTTGCGCAGCCGGACGCGGTTGATGCTGTGGTCGGACGCCTTCTGCAGTACCAGGTCCGCGCGGCCCCTCGTCGGCCGGATGTTCTCCAGCAGGTTCGGCTGGTTGATCTCGGCCCAGATCTGGGTGGCCCGGCCGATTGCGGCGTCGTCGTCGAGGCCGGCATACCGGTGGAAGTAGGCGTCGGGGTCGGCGAACGCGGTGTGACGCAGTGTCAGGAACCGTTCCACGTACCAGCGCTTGATGTCCTCGACGTGGGCATCGACGTAGATCGAGAAGTCGAAGAGGTCGGACACCGCGAGCCTCGGCGAGGGCTGCAGCACGTTGAGTCCTTCGATCAGCAGGATATCCGGCTGCCGTACCGCCCTGGTCTCGCCTGGCACGATGTCGTAGCTCTGATGGGAGTACACGGGCGCGTGCGACTCCTCGCTGCCTGCCTTAACCTCAGCCACGAACCGCACCAGCGCACGGCGGTCATAACTTTCCGGGCAGCCTTTGCGGGCGAGCAGCCCTCGTCGTTCCAACTCGGCTCGCGGGTAGAGGAAACCGTCGGTCGTCACCAGGTCGACGCGGGGGTGGTGCGGCCATTGCGCCAGCAGTGTCCGCAGGATCCGGGCGCTGGTGGACTTTCCTACCGCCACGCTGCCTGCTATGCCGATCACGAACGGCACTTTGCCCGCTCGCTCGCCGAGGAATGTCGTGGTGGCTGCATGCAGTCGCTGCTGTGCCGCGACCCGGAGATTGATCAGCCGCGATAGTGGGAGGTAGATGTCCGCCACCTCGTCAAGCGAGATGGACTCGCCGAGCCCCCGCAGCTGTCGCAGTTCGTCTACCGTCAGTCGCAGCGGTGTCGCGGCACGCAGTTCCCGCCATTGCTTGCGGCTCAGTTCGACATACGGCGTGAGGTCGCGGACTCGGGTCACCGCCACAGTCTCCCCGATGGTGCCCGGCCACGGGGGCGGGAGGCTCCGTTCCTTCAGCTCAGCGCGTCGCCAGACGTAACAGAGCCCACAGTTGGGCGACCGCGTCCTCGTTGCCCTCACATCGCGTGACGCGATCGGGGAGCCTGCCCCATAACCAGAGGTAGATATTTTCCGGCGCACCGGTGACCACGGCATCGGCCGCCGCGTCCTGTACGTGATCGAAACGTGTGGTGCGCGCTCCGTCCGGTCCGGAGCGGACCGACCATTGCCGGTCGCCCGCTCGCACAAGGACGGTGGCCGTGCGCGTGCCGGTCACCCCGAGCATGTCCAGACGCCGCTCGAACCACAGGGTCAGGACCTCGTCGATGCCGTCGACGGCCAGGTCCTCGGCGATCGGTTCGGCGTCGGAAACGGCGGCCTGTACGTCGACACGGTGCACGATGGTCTCGTGCACCATGCGCCTGCGCCAGAAGCCGTAACTCTCGTCCTCGGCCCACCAGGTTGAACACGGTTGTCCATGCGGATGCGCGCGCAGTTCGGCCAGTAGCTGCCGCAGGTTGGAGAGCACGAACTGCTCAGGCGGCTGGCCAGGATCTGGCTCCCGCTGCCAGCGCTCCGGCCGCCTGCCGCCGCGCACCCAGTCCGTGACAAGGCGGTACACGCTGCCGACATGCCGCACGGTCTCACCTGCGGTCAGCCCCGGGCAGCCGGGGACAAGCGCGTCCGGTGCCGCTCGGTGCCCCGCAGCGACCAGCAGCTCTGCTTCGATCGGCAGTACGTCGAGCAGCCGCCCGTAGTCGACCAGCGCACGAGCGGGCATCAGTTCCCTGCCCGTACCGCACACTCGACCAGCGAGAGGAACAGTCCGGTCTGCCGGGTGAGGTCGTCAGCATCGCGTGCGGTGACCTTCCCCGTGATACCGGCCCGGACAGCGGCGGCTGTCCCGGATATCGAGGCGAAGAACGCAGCCCATTCAGCCAATTCCGGGGCGACCTTGGCCAGCAGCAGCCATGCGCTCGTCGGACGTGATCGGCCGCGATGTGGGCGGCCCCCTAGCGCGAGCATGGCCGCGGCTGTCCGCAGGGCAGCCAGGTAGCCCTTGGCGAACCGCTCGGCGGCGTCGAACTCCCACTCCGCCTCGGCCAGGCCGTTGCGCGCCTGATCCAGCAGGGCCGTTACGGATGCGGATGTCGGCGGATGCACGTCCGCCCTCGTGTCGGAACCGTCTCGATCGACAGCCGGTATTGGTGCGAGCACTGACATCATCGGCCTCCTCTCCGCCTGCGGGTGGCCCGGTGGTGAGGCGCTTCCCCCGCCCCACCACCGAACCCCCGCGCTCGAACGTGTGTTCGAACAACACCACAGTAGCCCGGACTTCGACTTCTCTCAAGCCGGGGTCTGCGGCCGCCACAGGGACCGCCGCAGCGGCCATCTCAAGGCCATCTCAAGGCCAACTCAGCGCCAACTCAGCGCGCTGCGGGCAATGCGATGGCGACGGCTGACCGGCTCGTGATCTGATGAAGCCAACGTTCGAGACTTGGCGCGAGGAGGCAGCCGCAGTGGGCACACTGGACCATCCTGGGGTCGCGAAGGTCGCCGCCGCGCTCGACGAGGCGGGTATGCACTCCGCGGCTGCGGGCATCCGCGTGTTGGAGTCGGACGTGCGGACCGCGGCCCAAGCCGCCCAAGCCGTCGGTGTCGAAGTGGGCGCGATCGCCAACAGCCTGGTGTTTCGCGCCGTGCTCGGTACCATGCCGCAGGCACTGCTGGTATTGACCTCGGGCGCGCACCGCGCCAGTACCCGCAGGCTGCGGGAGCTGACCGGCGCTGACGGGATCAGCAAGGCCGACGCGAACTTCGTGCGCAAGCACACCGGGCAGGTAATCGGCGGTGTCGGACCGGTAGGGCACGCAGAGCCGATCCGCACCGTTGTCGACACCGCGCTCGCGCGCTACCCGGTGGTGTGGGCCGCGGCGGGCCATCCGAAAGCCGTGTTCCCCACCACCTTCGCCGATCTGCTCGCACTCACGGGGGGTTCGCAGGCGGAGGTAGCCGAACCGGAGGATGATCGGGGCGTATGACCGCCGCACCCACCTATCACCGGATCATCGACCTCTCCGTCGACGAGCTGCGCGACCGGCTGCGGGAAGCGATCCAGCTCTACGTGAGCGCCATGGGATACCCACCGGGAACCACCGACGCGCGCGCGCCGATGTGGCTGTCCCACATGCTGCGGCCAGGCTGGCGATGCGTCGGTGCGCTGGATCCGGCCGGCGCGTTGATGGGCATCGGTTACGGCTACCTGGGAGCAGGCGGCCAGTGGTGGCACGAGCAGGTACGACAGGGGTTACTCGAAACCGAGGGCGCCTCGGCCGTGCGGCAGTGGATGAGCGACTATTTCGAGCTCACCGAGCTGCATGTGCTGCCGGAGGCGCAGGGTGCGGGAACCGGCGAGCGGCTGTTGCGCAGGTTGCTTTCGGAAGCACGCGGCAGCCAGGTGTTGCTGTCCACCCCGGAAGGCCCGAGCAGGGCATGGCGGCTCTATCGCAGGATCGGCTTCACCGACGTGCTGCGGCGCTACTACTTCGCCGGTGACCCTCGGCCGTTCGCGGTGCTGGGCCGGGGCCTGCCACTACAACAGCCAGGCCCTGCACCGCTTTAGGGCCGGTTCACCCGACCATCAGCCGCTCCCGCAGGGTGTCAAGGCCCATCGAACCCATCCGCAACGCGCGGGTGTGGAACTCCTTGAGATCGAAGGTGTCACCCGCCCTGCGGCGCGCCTCCTCCCTCGCCGCCAGCCACAACCGCTCACCGAGCTTGTAGGACGGCGCCTGCCCCGGCCAGCCAAGGTAGCGGTCGATCTCGTCACGCACGTGTGCCGGGTCGGTGATGGTGCGCGTGAGCATGAACTCCAGCCCCAGCTCCGGCGTCCACCGCTCACCTTCGTGGAACCCGGTGCCACGCGGGATCTCCAGCTCGAGGTGCATGCCGATGTCCACGATCACCCTGGCCGCGCGGAACAGGTGCGAGTCGAGCATGCCGAGCCGGTTCCCGTCGTCCTCCAGATAGCCGAGTTCGGCCATCAACCGCTCCGCGTACAGCGCCCAGCCCTCGGCGTGGCCGGAAGTCATCGCCATCATTCGCTGGTAGCGGTTCAGCGTCTGGGATTCGTACACCGCCGTCGCGATCTGCAGATGATGTCCGGGGACACCCTCGTGGTACACGGTGGAGACCTCCCGCCAGGTGGAGAACTCCTCGCGGTCAGCTGGTACCGACCACCACATCCGGCCGGGGCGGGAGAAATCCTCCGACGGCCCGGTGTAGTACGCGCCGACCCCTCCCCCCGGCGGCGCGATCCGGCATTCCAGCCCGAGCAGCGCATCGGGAAGCTCGAAATGCGTGTCGCGCAGCTCCTTCAGCGCGGTATCGGACAACCGCTGCATCCAGTCCCGCAGCCCGTCCTGGCCGCGCAACTGGTAACGCGCCTCGGCGTCGAGTGCCGCCGCCGCCTCCGCGATCGTGCCGCCGCCGGTGACGCGGCCTGCCACCTGCTTCATCTCCGACTCCAGCCGGGCGAACTCCTGCCAGCCCCACTGGTATGCCTCCTGCTGGTCGAGCTCGGCGCCGGTGAAGAAGCGCGACCACAGCTGGTACGTCTCGGCGCCGACGGCGTCCTTCTCCGGAGCTTTCGGTGCCAGCTCGGTGCGCAGGAACGCGGCGAGCTCGTGGTAGGCCGCTGCCGCGGCGCCTGCCGCCGAAGCCAGCTCCGCGCGCAGCGGCTGCCCGACACCGTCCACTGCGTCCGCGCCAGCCACCAACGTTGCGAAGAACGATGTGCGGCCTGCCGAACCGGACCAGGTGTCGCACTGTTCGGCCACCTTGCGAACCTGCCTGATCGCCGATACCTGACCCCGATCGGCGGCGTGCGACAGCGCGGCGCGCACGTTCGCCACGGCGTCCGGAACCCTGGCGAGCCTGGCCGCGATCGTCGCCCAGTCGTCCGCGGTGCCCGTCGGCATCAAGTCGAAGATCTGGCGCAGGTCCTGCACCGGACTCGCGATCACGTTCAGCGACGCGACATCCAAGCCTGCGTCATGCAGTTCGAGTTCGACACCCGAGCGTTCCGCGAACACCGCCTGCGCGACCTCTTGGGAGGGATCATCCGGCGACTCGGTGAGGACCGCCTCTCGCGCCGTACGGGTCAGCTCAGCGCGCGCGGCGTGTCCCGCTAGTGAGTAGTCGGTCAGTTCGTCGTCGTGCCCCGCGACACCGAGATACGTGGCGACAATCGGGTCGAGTTCGCAGTAGTCGTCGACGAAACGGTCACAGATCTCATGCACACCTTGTGGGTTGGCCATGCTGGCACGTTACCGGGCGCCGCGAGCGCATTTCACTCGATCCGGTGTACCTGGGTGCGAGGCCTGTTCAGCGGTGGGATGCGGATGCGGAACCGATGCTGCCCCTGACCGGCAACATGCCGAGCATGCCGAGCACCTCACGGGTGGCCCTCGACCGGTTGAAAGTGTAGAAGTGCAGGTCAGGAACACCTTCGGCAAGCAGCCGCTGACAGAGTTCGGTAACCACGTCGATCCCCTCGGCGCGGAACGCGGCACGATCTTCGGTCAGGGGCTCCAACCGCCGCAGCAACCACTTCGGAGCAGCGGCGCCGGAAAGCCGGATCGTGTTGTACAGGGTGCGCGGCGTGGTCAGCGGCATCACTCCCGGCAAGATTGGCGCGTCGCATCCTGCGGCCGCGGCCCGGTCCCGCAGCCGCAGGAAGTCCTCCGCCTCGAAGAACAGCTGCGCGATCGCGAAATCCGCACCGGCGTCGAACTTGCGGACCAGGTTGGCGGTGTCGGTTTCCAGATCGGGCGAGCGGGGATGGCCGTAGGGAAAGGCCGCGACGCCGACGCAGAAGTCACCGAGCTCGCGCACCAGCGTCACCAGCTCCTCCGCGTAGTTCAGGCCGTGCGGATGGGGTACCCACTCAGCGTCCGGGTCGCCGGGCGGGTCGCCGCGCAGCGCGAGCACATTGCGTACCCCTACGGCGGCGAAATGACCGATGACGTTGCGCAGTTCCGCCACCGAATGGTTCACCGCCGTCAGGTGTGCCATCGGGACGAGCGTGGTTTCCTGCGCCACCCTGCCGATGCTGCGGATCGTGCCTTCCCTGCTGGAACCGCCTGCGCCGTAGGTGATCGACATGTATGCCGGATCGAGCGGTTCGAGCTCCCGGATGGCACGCCACAGGATTCGCTCGTCATCGACGTCGCGCGGTGGGAAGAACTCCACGGAGAAGCCTGGGCCGTCGCCACGTAACCGCTCAACCACCGATGCCATACCCGCCAGCGTAACGGCGCGTCCGGAGGTTGGGACATGGTGTCCAGTAGGCGAAAGCGGTCGGGCCGCGAGAGCATCGGGCGGCTCCTATCGTGAGCGGTGTGAACACCTCGCCGGATGTCTCCCCAGCACCGTGGCCTGCGGCACAGGTGCTCACGACACTCGCGGTATACCTGCGGGACAGGCAGGCGGAAGCCGAACACCTGCACCCGCGATTCGCGGCCGCGGCACGCGTGCTCGAAGAGTTCGTACTCGGCGGCGGCAAACGGATCAGGCCCACCTTCGCATGGTGGGGGTGGCGTGGCGCCGGTGGGGATATGAGGGGTCCCGATGCGGACGCGGTGCTGCGCGCGGTCAGCGCGCTGGAACTGCTGCAGGCCTGCGCGCTGGTGCACGACGACCTCATCGACGACTCCGTGGTGCGTCGTGGCTCGCCCACCGTGCACGAGACCTTCGCGGCCGAGCACACCGCGCGCGGTTGGCGTGGCGACGCCGGGCGCTTCGGTGCCGCCGCGGCGGTGCTGCTCGGTGACGTTGCGCTCGCATGGGCCGACGACATGTTCGCCGATGCCGGGTTATCGAGCGAGGCGCTGGCGCGAGCCCGCGAGCCGTGGCGGACGATGCGTACCGAGATGCTCGCAGGCCAGTACCTCGATGCGGCCTCGCAGGCCGCCGAGGACGAATCGGCGGAAACCGCGATCCGTATCGACCAGCTCAAGACCGCTGCCTACACGGTCGCGGGCCCGCTGCACTTCGGGGCGGCCATCGCGGGGACGGACCCCGACCTCGTGGCAGGCTACCGCGCGTTCGGGGCGGACATCGGCGTCGCTTTCCAGTTGCGCGACGACCTGCTCGGAGTGTTCGGCGACCCTGCGGTGACCGGCAAGCCCGCGGGCGACGACCTACGCGAGGGCAAGCGCACATTGCTGCTGGCACTCGGCCTCGGTAAAGCCGACCACGACCATCGCGCCGCCGACGCGGCGACACTGCGCGCGGCGATCGGGCGGGCCGACCTCGGGGTACCGGAACTCACCGAGGTTCGGCGGCTGCTTGTCGACCTCGGCGCGCTCGACGCGGTGGAAGCGCGCATCTCGGAGCTCACCGCCTCGGCGCTGGCCACCTTGGAGTCCTGCCACGTGGCGGAGCCCGCAAGCGCTCAACTAGCCAGTCTGGCGATCACCGCCACCCAGCGATCCTCATAACGACCCGATCACACCGGCATCACGAGTCCGGCCTGAGTGCTGGCCCGACGTGGTCGCCCCAGTTCAGCGGCGACACGGACACGCCATAGCGCGCAAACGCGAAAAGCGCTTATGAGAATATGGGGCCTATCATGGCTACCACCCCTTCGTTGCCACGAACCGATGCCACGGACGCCACCGCGCGCCCGTCACCGGTGGCCGGAGCATCCCTGACAACGCCGGCCCAGCCCGCGGTCAAGCCCATGGTCGGCATGCCCTCGGCCGATCACGGCGACACGCGGCGGGCGGGGCCCGCAGGGTCGGTACGTACGATGCTCGCGCGCTATCCGGTGCCCCGTGGCATCCTGCTACTCGGTGTGCTCGGCGCGACGCTGGCTGCCGTGGGCGGCCTTGGTGCCCGCAACATGCTCTCGCGGGACCCGTTTCTCTCGGACTCGTCGCTGAGCTGGCTGACCTACGGCCACGGCAAGGTGCTCGCACACGGGCTGCTCTACCTGGGAATCGGGTTGATCACCTGGGCCTGGATCCGGCTCGGCAGGGCCGCGAGGGCGGGCGCGGTCGGCGCCCCCGCGGTACTGGTGACCACGGCGGTGTGGGTGCTGCCACTGCTGGTGTGCCCGCCGCTGTTCTCCAACGACGTGTACTCCTACCTCGCACAGGGCGACCTGCCACTGCACGGGCTGAACCCGTATCACACCGGGGTCGCCGAGTTGCCGAGCGTCTTCGACGACAACGTCACGCCGGTCTGGCAACACACCGCCGCGCCGTACGGGCCATTCTTCATCCTGCTCGCCGAAGGTGTGGTCAAGCTTATCGGCTACCACCAGATCGCCGCTGTCGTGATGATGCGCTGGGTGATCGCGATACCCGGCCTGGCCCTGTGCGCCTTCGCACTGACCCGGCTGGCACGCCACTACGGTGGCAGCGCGCGGATCGCGTTGTGGCTGGGGCTCGCCAACCCGCTCACGCTGATCTACCTGGTCGGCGGGCCGCACAACGACCTGCTGATGGCTGGGCTGCTCGGTGCGGGCGCAGTGCTGGTGCTGCAACGACGGCCCTTGCTCGGCTTCCTCTTGGTGAGTCTCGCGGCCGCGATCAAGGCGCCTGCCGCACTCGCACTGCCGTTCCTGGTTTGGGTGTGGGCGGCCTACCTGCCGGGCTCACCGAAGGCCAGGTTCGCCAAGGCCTGCGGCGGCGGGGTCGCCGTCTTCGTCGCGGCATTCGCGGCGACCACCTTCGCGGCGAGAGTGGATCTTGGCTGGTTACCGGCGCTGACGGCGAACAATGTGGTAGTCAACTGGATGTCCCTGCCAACGGGGCTGGGGCAGTTGGTGCACCTGCCGGTCAGCATCTTCGCGAACGTTGATGCGAGCCCCTTCATCACCGTCACGCGCGACCTCGGGATGCTCGCGCTGGTCGCGGTCGCGGTACGGCAGTGGTGGCTGGCCCGTGGCGGCGGCCCCGACGCGATCCGGCGAGCGGGCATCGCACTGTTCGTCGCGGTGCTGCTCAGCCCGACAACCTTCCCGTGGTATTTCTTCTGGCCGCTCATTCTCTGCGGCGGGCTTGCCTGGTCGGGCACCGGCCTCATGGTGTGCAGCTTCCTGATCCTCTGGTCGATGCTCTCCACCTACCCCAGTGGTGACGCGGCACTGTACAACTGGCCGTATCTGCTGCTGTCCACGGCATTCTCGGTACTGGCGGCGATCTCCCTGGTACGAGTGGACCCGCTGCGGTTGTCGAGCAAACGCAGGCTGGAGGACTTCGGCGTGCCGCCGGGCACCGAGGCGCACCAGTCCGTGCGCGCGTGAGGGCTGGGCTCGTGGCCAACTCGACGCCGCATCCTGACAAGGTGGGCTCTGCCTGCCGGGCCGTGCCTGCCTGGCTGGTCCGGCTCGGGCCGTGGGTGTTCGTGCTGGCGCTCGCGCTGCATGTCGTCACGATCGTGCTGTGGCCGAACGCGCACTGGAACCTGATCGACATGCGGACCTACCGCGGTGGAGCGCAGCATCTGGTTGACGGCCAGTCGCTCTACAACGGGCCCGTGTTCCTGACTCTCAACTTCATCTACCCGCCATTCGCCGCGATCCTCTTCCTACCGCTCACACTCCTCTCGACCAGTGTGGACAAGTGGCTGACCTTCACCGGTGAACTGGCGCTGCTGTACTTCGCGGGCAGGCACTGCTGGCGCAGGATGACAACCGCGCGCGGCGGCGACCTCGTCAAGCTCAGCCTGCTCACCGCCGGCCTTGGGCTGTGGATGGATCCGATCCGGATCACCACCTACCTCGGCCAGATCAACACCCTGCTCCTGGCGCTCGTAGTGGCCGATCTCTACCGAACCCGAGGGCGGTTCGGCGGCGTCGGGCTGGGGATCGCCGCTGGCATCAAACTCACGCCGCTGATCTTCCTGCCATTCCTGCTGGTGACCCGGAGGTTCAGGGATGCGGCCGTAGCGGTCGGGGTCTTCGTCGCGACGGCGCTGGTCAGCCTCGCGGTGACACCGTCGAATACCGTGCGCTACTGGATCGACGGGGCTTTCCACAACGCGGGCCGCATCACCGATCCCGGCAGTGTCAGCAACCAGTCCATCAACGGTGCGCTGATCCGGATCGCCGGGCACGGGCACGGCGAGACGCTGCTGTGGCTGGCTTGCGCCGGGTTGGTGGCTGTCGCCGGTATCGGCCTCGCTGCACTGGCATATCACAGGAACCAGTCACTGCTCGCCCTCGCCCTGGTCGGCATGACCGGCTCAGCGGTCTCGCCCTATTCCTGGAACCATCACTGGGTATGGGTGTTCGGGCTACTGCTCTGGCTGCTCGCCCTCGGCGGCCGTAAGGCCTACCTGGCCGCGGGCGTGCTCTACCTCGCCTGCCTCGGCTTCCTCGATGCCTACCCGCCCCCGAGCGATACCTGGCACATCCCGCTCTCCGGTTGGCAGTACCTGCCGGTCAACGGTTGGCCCCGGCTGTTGCTGGACAACACGTGGATCCTGATCTATCTCGGAGTCATCCTGGTCACCGCATGGTGGTTGCGCAGCGGTTCGACCGGCAGCGAAGGCCATGACATCGGCGACACCGCGGAACTCAGAGCGCGGACGCCTGCGCCCGCCGCTTGACCTCCCGGCCCCGGTTGCCGCGCAACGCCTCGATCGGCGAACCGGGCAGCGAGTCGTCCTCGGTGAACAGCCATCGCAGCGCCTCGGTCGGCGTGAATCCGGAGTCCGAGAGCACGGTCAGCGTCCCGACGAGCCCCTTGACAAGGCCGTCGCCGTTGATGAGTGCGGCGGGAACGACCAGCTCACGATCGCGCCGGACCGCCAGCAGATGACCTTCGTGCAGCCACTGCCGCAACTTGCTCACCGGCTGGCCCAACTTGCCTGCGGCGACGGAGAGTGGCATGACAGCCACCGCTGGCTCTAGCACGTCCTCAGCGAGGGGAATGGCACTCACGATGCATACCTTGCCACATCACCCTGCACAGCGGTCGCCGTCAGGTGCTCCCGCCCACTCTTCTACGATCACTCGCCGTGGACGCGGCGACGGCGAACTTGAGCAACACCGTGCTCGAACAGCGTTACCGGGTCGACTCGGTGATCGCTCGCGGCGGCATGTCGTGTGTCTACCGTGGAATGGATCTACGGCTGGACCGGCCGATCGCGATCAAGATCATGGACGCCAAGCTGGCCGAGGACCCGCGGTTCGTCGAGCGCTTCCAGTTGGAAGCCCGCGCGGCGGCGCGGCTGCACCATCCTGGCGTCGTCGCGGTGCACGATCAGGGCATCGACGGGAGTTACCCGTACCTGGTGATGGAGCTGGTCAGCGGTGGCACGCTGCGTGATTTGCTCAATGAGCGTGGGCCCCTCGAACCGGCGCTGGCATGCGCCATCGCGGAGCCGGTGCTTTCCGCGCTGGCCACCGCGCACGCCGCGGGGTTGGTGCACCGCGACGTGAAGCCGGAGAACGTGCTGATCGGTTCCGGCGGTACCGTCAAGGTGGCCGATTTCGGACTGGTGCGGGCCATTTCCGGTGTCAGCCTGACGAGTGACCAGGTGATCCTCGGTACCGTCGCCTATCTCTCGCCCGAGCAGGTGGCCACCGGGCGGACCGAACCTCGCAGCGACGTGTACGCGGCGGGCGTGCTGCTATACGAGATGCTCACCGGTGAGGTGCCTTACACCGCAGACACCGCGATCTCGGTGGCCTACCGCCATGTCAACGACGATGTGCCCGCCCCGAGCGCCCGCCGTAGCGAGTTGCCCGCGGCGCTGGACGATCTGGTGCTGCGTGCCACCCGGCGCGACCCGCGGGCCAGGCCTGCTGACGCAGGAGTGTTCCTCGCGCAGCTACGTGCCGTCGAGGAATCCCTCGGGATGCCTCGCGTGTCGGTACCGGTCCCGAATGCCGACAAGACCGAGACCATCCCCGTGGTACCCGCCGCGCCAGCTGGCCCGCGCGGCACCCGCACGCTGCCCCGCACTGGCGCCATGGCTCCTGCCGCCGCGACCGGTGAGTCCACGCCGTCGGAGCCCCGCCGCAGGCGGCGATGGCCGATCATGGTGCTCGTGGCGCTGCTGCTGCTCGCGGGTGGCAGCGCGGCGTGGTGGTTTGGTAGTGGCCGGTGGACTTCGGTCCCGTCGGTGGCCGGGATGCGGGCCGATAGTGCCCAGCGTGTGCTGCACACCGCTGACCTGCACGCGAGGATGCGCAAGGCACACGACAACACCGTGCCGGCAGGCACCGTGGTGCGCACCGATCCGGCACACGGGGCCGACGTGCTGCGCGGCTCGAATATCGCCGTCGTGGTGTCGGAGGGTATGCCGACGGTGCCCGATGTGCGCCAAGGGGCGTCGCTTGCCGACGCGGAAACTGCTATCAGGCAGGCCGATCTCGCACCTAAGCTTGGCAAGAAGGGGTACAGCGACGCGGTGGCCAAGGGCGCGGTGATCCGGGTGTCGCCGGCAGCGGGGACTCAACTCACTGTTGGTTCGACCGTCACCGTCGTGGTGTCCAAGGGGCTCGCCCCGAAACCGGTCCCCGACGTCTCAGGCCGCACGCACGACGACGCGTTCGCCACGTTGCGGCAGGCCGGGATGACGCCGAGGGACGCACCGGCACAGTTCTCCGCTTCGGTCGACGGTGGCGATGTGATCAGCACCGACCCCCCAGCAGGCACGGTACTGGACCCCGGCACCGACCACACCGTGAACGTTGTGGTGTCCAACGCGATCACCGTTCCGTCGGTGCTCGGCCAGTCGGTGTCCGACGCGCGCACACAACTGACCCAGCTCGGGCTGGCAGTGGACGTCCGGCAGTTCAGCAGCAATGCGGACAGCCTGGTGTTGATCCAGTCCACACCGCCGGGAACCCGGGTACCACCTGGCTCCGCCATCCAGATCAGCGCGCTCTAGCACCGTGAGTACTTTCGACGGCTATAACCGACGAAAGTACTCACGGTCGTTACCGGGTCAGGAGCGCAGCATCTCGGCGACGAGGAAGGCCAGCTCAAGGGATTGCTGGGTATTCAGCCTAGGGTCGCAGGCGGTTTCGTAGCGACCGGACAG
>JBOHEL010000018.1:0-23727 GCA_050700995.1 Sciscionella sp.
GTCAGGGTGACGGTGATCGCGGCCGGTTTCGACGGCGGCACGCCGACCCACAAAAAACTCGAACCGTCCTCGGTCGGTTCGAGGTCGGTGGCAAGCGCTGCGGCTGGGCAGGTCGGCAATGGGCAAGGCAGCGCCGGTCAGGGCAGTGGCATCCCCGGTGGCCAGGACGCTCAGCAGCGGCAGTCAGGTACGGGTGCGGCGCCTCGGCCAGGCCCGCAGGGGCAGCCACCGCACGGCGGCGCACCGCCGTCGCGGGCGTCCGGTGGCCCGATGTCCGGCGCCCCCGGCCACAACGGCACCGGCGGTCATGCCGGGAGCATGCCAGGGCGCGCGGTCCCGGTGACCGAGGACCCCGCCGACGACGAAGTAGACGTTCCCCCCTTCATGCGCTGAAACCGCACCGAGGGTTTGGGTGTCTTCAAGACCCTAATACCCTGTGGACAACCGGTAGCGGTAGCCGGGTTAGGGGGTCTTGAAGACACCCAAACCCGGCAGCGGACAGTGGCGGGAGCAGCGTGCGGGTACGTCGGGTGATCACAACCAGGGCGGGCGGCGTGTCCAAGTCACCCTACGATTCGTTCAACCTCGGCGGACGCGTCGGTGACGATCCCGTGGCGGTCGCGGCGAACCAGCGGCGGCTCGCGCTCGATCTGGGCCTGGCCGAACCGGACCTGGTGTGGATGGAACAGGTGCACGGCCGGACCGCGGCCGTGGTGACCGCACCGGTCGCGGCACCGGTGGAGGCGACCGACGCGCTGGTGACAGCCACGCCAGGGCTGGCACTCGTGGCGCTGGTCGCTGACTGCACGCCGGTACTGCTGGCCGACCCGGAGGCCGGCGTCGTCGCGGCGATACACGCGGGCAGGGTCGGTGCGCGTGCCGGTGTGGTCCCAGCCGCGCTCGCGGCGATGGCCAGCGCGGGTGCTGTGATCGCCAGGGTCGAGGCGCTGCTAGGTCCTGCCGCCTGCGGACGGTGCTACGAGGTGCCGAGCGAGATGCAGGCCGACGTCGTCACCCACCTGCCGGGCAGCGGTTGCCGCACCAGGAAGGGCACCCACGGCCTCGATGTGCGTGCTGGGTTGTGGCAGCAGCTCACGGATGTCGGGGTCGCCAGGATCGGCGTCGACCCGCGATGCACCATGGAGGACAGCACCCTGTTCAGCTACCGCAGAGACGGTACGACCGGACGATTGGCGGCCCTCACCTGGATCGAGCCGTGAGCGGGCCAGGCGGGGGGGAGCAGCGGCGTGGCGAGCTGGCGAGGGCGCTGGCGGCGCTGCGGGAGCGGATCGCGGCTGCCTGCGCGGTGGCAGGCAGGGATGCCGCAGAGGTGCGGTTGCTCGCTGTGACGAAGACATTCCCCGCGATCGACGTGGCACTACTCTCCGACCTCGGTCTCACCGACTTCGCGGAGAACCGGGATCAGGAGGCCACGGTCAAGGTGCCGGAGTTCGCGGGGCTCCGACCGGCGACGGTCGCTCGTTGGCACATGGTTGGCCACGTGCAGCGCAACAAGGCGCGTTCGGTGGTCGGCTGGTCGGACGAGGTGCAGTCGGTCGACTCGGCTCGGCTGGCCGAAGCGCTCGCCAAGGCGACCGGCACGGCGATTCAGGCCGGTGAGCGCAGCACCGAACTGGACGTGCTGGTGCAGGCCAGCATCGACGGCGATCCCAAGCGAGGCGGTTGTCGGCTTTCCGAGCTGCCGAAGCTGGCGGAGATTGTCACTCGATCGGGTGTACTTCGGCTGCGGGGGCTGATGGCGGTGGCGCCGCTCGGTGCCGACCCCGCTGCTGCTTTCGAACGCCTCGCTGCCGCTGTGGAGCGCCTGCGCAGAGACTATCCCGGCGCACGCACGCTGTCGTCGGGCATGAGCGCTGATCTTGAACAAGCCATCGCGCACGGCTCGACCTGTGTGCGTGTCGGAACCGCTTTGCTGGGCGGTCGGCCGCTAGCGTGAGCTTACGCGGACGAGCATCAGGCTGATCCCCAGCGTGTGCGGGACCATCTGATGTGCGTCGGCGCGGTCGGAACTCCGGAGCCGCGAGGAAGGGTTGGCGATGAGCACCCTGCAGAAGCTGAAGGCGTACTTTGGGATGATCCCCGCGGATGAGGTCGACGGCTACGACGACGAGTTCGACGGTCGTGGCGGCGGTTACTACGCGGATCGGCAGGCCGAGGAACTCGACCGGTTCACCGACCGTAGGCGCTCCGCGGATTATCCCGACGATTTCGACGACCCGAGGCGAGCGCGCCAGGGTTCGCGTGCCGGGTGGAGTGCGCAGGCGCCGGTAAGGGGAGCGCTCGCGATGGATCCAAGCCCGGAACCGGTTACCAGGCTGCGGCCTCGCGTCGACCCTGTCGCCTCCCCGGCGATCACCTCCGACCACCCGCTCTCCCGCATCACGGCGCTGCATCTGCGCAGCTACAACGAGGCTCGCACTATCGGCGAGCCGTATCGCGACGGTATCCCGGTGATCATGAACCTGACCGAGATGGAGGACGCGGACGCCAAGCGTCTTGTGGACTTCGCGGCCGGGTTGGCGTTCGCTTTGCGAGGCTCGATTGAGAAGATCACCACTAAGGTGTTCTTGATCTCACCACCTAACGTGGACGTCACCGCGGAGGATAAACGCCGCATTGTGGAGGGTGGGTTCTTCGGCCGTGGTTGACGAGTGGCACAGTTGAGTGGTGACCGTAGTCCTGCTTGTTGTCTACTACCTGCTATTTTCGTTCTGGCTGCTGATCACGGCGCGGGTCGTCGTGGAGCTGGTGCGCGCCTTCGCGCGCGACTGGCGTCCGGCGGGTGGGGTTGCGGTAACGCTCGAGACCATCTACACAGTGACCGATCCTCCGGTGAAATTGCTCCGTCGGCTCATCCCGACGGTGCGTATCGGAGGCGCCGGGCTGGACCTATCTATTATGGTGCTGCTGCTGGTCGTGTTCATACTGATGCGTCTGGCGTACCCGGGTTGACGGGTGCCGCAGCCGAGGAGTGCGTGAGGTGATCTGATGTCGTTGACCCCCGCGGACGTTCACAACGTCGCGTTTAGCAAGCCTCCCATCGGGAAGCGGGGCTACAACGAGGACGAGGTGGACGCTTTCCTCGACCTGGTTGAAACGGAACTGGCTCGATTGGTCGAGGAGAACAACGACCTGCGACAGCAGGTCGAACAGCTTGACCAGCAGCTGGAGTCCACCCGCTCTGATCTCGATGACGCGAGATCGAAGACCGCGTCCGGTGCGGCCGCACCGGGCCGCGCGGTCGAGGAGCCGCGTCGGCTCTCGTCGGTTCCACCACCGGTGAGTGCCTTGGAGCAGACCTCGCCTGGCGGCGGGCACGCGGCCGCCGCCGTACTGGGTGGGTCGGCAGGTGGTGGCGGGGACCACCACGTGCAGGCGGCCAAGGTGCTCGGGCTTGCCCAGGAGATGGCCGACCGGCTCACCGGTGAGGCCAAGTCGGAGTCCGACGGCATGTTGTCGGAGGCTCGAACCAAGTCCGAGCAGTTACTCTCGGAGGCCAGGGCGAAGGCCGACACCATGGTGAATGAGGCGCGTACCCGCGCCGAGACGATGTTGAACGAAGCCAGGACCCGCGCCGAGACCGTGGAGCGGCAGGCACGGGACAAGGCGACAACGCTGGAACGCGATGCCGAGCGCAAGCACAGTGAGCTGATCGGCACCGCGACCACCGAGAAGAATAAGCTGGAAAAGAAGATCGAGGAACTGCGGACCTTCGAGAGGGAGTATCGAACGCGGTTGCGCACGATGCTGGAGTCCAGTATGCGTGATCTCAACGATCGCGGACCCGCAGCGCCCTCGGAGGGTGCCAACGGTGGCGAATCGAGTGGTGGTGGCCGTCGGGCCGCTTCCTCGTCCGGCCAGGGATACTCGTTCGGTCCGAGGGCTGAGGCGGGCTGAGCAGCCGCCAAGCTATCGGAACGAACTCATTCGGATGAACAGAGCGAAGGCTCGGCGCGTGCGCGCCGAGCCTTCGCTCGTGATTGGGGGATAATCGCGGCGTGCTCTATATCGTGCTGGTGCTGGTGATCGTCGCTCTCGGTCTGCTGATCGCTGCCCTGGTCGTCTCCGCCACGCTGTACGCCTGGGTGTCGCTCGGCTTCAGTGTGCTGGCAGGCGTCGTGTTGATCGTGGACTGGGCCCAGCGTCGAAACCGTGACAAGTCAGGCGAGAGCACACCGGCCGAGGGCTCCGCCGACGCCAGCGAGCACGCTGGTGACGGACCCGAAGCCGCGCCGCAGACCGCCGCCGAGACGTCCGTCGCGCCCGGTGGCGCTCCCACGACAAACGCGGATCCGGAACCGTCTGACACCGACCCCGATGAGGAGGACACCGATGCGGCGGACCTGCTGGTGATCTCGGAACTCGACGCCGAGGTCAGGGTGCTCGACGAGCATCCCCGCTACCATCGCTCCCGCTGTCGCTGGCTGGCGGGCAGGCCGACACTGGCGGTGCGGGTGAAGGAGGCCAGGGAGCTGGGCTTCACGCCATGTGCGGTGTGTATGCCCGACGCCAAGCTCGCGGCAGCTCAGCGCGCGCGACACGGTGCGGGCCGGAAGTAGTTAGGTCGCTGACGGCGGTGGGCGCAGCGCGCGACACGGTGCGGGCCGGAAATAATCGGGCTGGCGTGACCAGTTACGCTAGGTGTTACAGGTGTCGATCCGGCTATCACCGGGGAGCCTTCGGAAGAACGGGCAGCAGCTGCCTCAGTAGACCCGAACGGCAGCGGCCCGTCATCGCCGCACAATGAGTGGCGCTCGCGATCGCGGTGAGCGCAAGCGGGGTGGTACCGCGGGCTCCGGGCACTGTCGCCCGGTGTTTCGTCCCCGGTGTGGGCAGCAGATCCGCTGCCCGTGCGAGAGTGACGGACCGCGAGGAGCCCCGGAGATGACGCACACCGAGCCGGCCACATCGCCGTTCGCCGTATTGCCTGCGAAGGTCGACCTTCCCGCTCTCGACCGCCGGATCATCGACTGGTGGCAGCGCGAGGACGTGTTCGCCCGCAGCCTCGCGCAGACCGAGGGTGGGCCGAGATGGGTGTTCTACGAGGGTCCGCCGACCGCGAACGGCACTCCTGGCACACACCATGTGGAGGCCCGCGTCTTCAAGGACGTGTTCCCCAGGTTCAAGACGATGAAGGGCTACTCGGTGCCGCGGCGCGCCGGATGGGACTGCCACGGCCTGCCTGTGGAGCTGGCGGTCGAGAAGGAAATGGGCCTGCGCGGCAAGCCCGATATCGAGAAGGTCGGCGTCGCGGAGTTCAACGCCCGGTGCCGGGAGTCGGTGCTACGCCATGTTGGCGAGTTCGAGGCGCTGACGCAGCGCATGGGTTACTGGATCGACCTGGCCCACCCCTACCGCACGATGTCGCCGGAGTACATCGACAGTGTGTGGTGGGCGCTCAAGCGGATCCACGCCGACGGCAGGCTGAGCGAGGACTATCGGGTCGCCCCGTACTGCCCTCGCGACCAGACCACGCTGTCGGATCACGAGGTGGCGCAGGGCTACGAGACGGTCACCGATCCTTCGGTATATGTCCGGCTTCCCGTCGAGGGCGCGCTCGCCGGGCATCAGGGCGTTGAGTTGCTGATCTGGACCACCACACCGTGGACACTGGTGTCCAACACCGCGGTCGCGGTGCACCCTGGGGTGACCTACGTGATCGCGCGAACCGCCGATGGCACGTTCGTGGTTGCCGAACCGCTGCTCACCTCGGTATTGGGGGAGCGGGCCCAGGTGCTCGACACGGTGCGCGGCACGGATCTGGAAGGGCTCCGCTACCGCCGTCCGTTCGAACTCGTCGACATCCCGGACGCGCACCGCGTGGTGCTGGCGGACTACGTGACGACGGCGGACGGTACCGGACTCGTGCACCAGGCGCCCGCCTTCGGCGCCGAGGACCTGGCCGTCTGCCGGGCCAACAACCTGCCGGTGATCAACCCGGTCGACCCGAACGGCCAGTTCATGGCCGAGGTGCCGATGGTGGGCGGGGTGTTCTTCAAGGACGCGGACAAGACGTTGGTCGAGGACCTGCGGCAGCGGGGGCTGCTGTTCCGCTACCTCGCCTACGAGCACCCCTACCCGCACTGCTGGCGCTGCCACACCCCGCTGATGTATTACGCGCAATTGTCCTGGTACATCCGCACCACCGAGGTCGCCGACGCGCTGCGCAGGGAGAACGAGCGCACCAACTGGTACCCCGAGCACATCAAGCACGGTCGCTACGGCGACTGGCTGGACAACAATGTCGACTGGGCGCTCTCGCGTACCCGGTACTGGGGGACCCCACTGCCGTTGTGGCGCTGCGGGAATGCCCATGTGACGCCGATCGGTTCTCGCGCCGAGCTAGGGGAGTTCGCGGGCAGGGACCTCTCAACGCTCGATCCGCACCGCCCCTATATCGATGAGGTCAGCTTCGACTGCCCGGAATGCGGCGAGCGGGCGCGGCGGGTGCCCGAGGTGATCGACGCCTGGTTCGACTCCGGGTCGATGCCCTTCGGGCAGCTCGGGTACCCGCACCTGGCTGGCAGCGAGGAGGAGTTCGCCCGCAGCTACCCCGCGCAGTACATCTGCGAGGCGATCGACCAGACCCGCGGCTGGTTCTACACCCTGATGGCGGTCGGCACGCTGGTCTTCGACCGCTCGTCGTATGAAAACGTGGTCTGTCTCGGGCACATCATGGCTGAGGACGGTCGCAAGATGAGCAAGCACCTCGGCAACATCATCGAGCCCATCCCGCTGATGGAGGCTCACGGTGCCGACGCCCTGCGCTGGTTCATGGCCTGCACCGGTTCGCCGTGGTCGCCCCGCCGCGTCGGGCACGGCCCACTGGAGGAGATCACCCGCAAGGTGCTGATGACGTACTGGAACACCGCGTCGTTCTTCAGTCTCTACGTCGCCCACGCGCGGTGGGAGCCGGAGGCCGCCGCGGCGGTGGCTGATCGTCCGGTGCTGGATCGCTGGGCGCTCGGCGAGGTACACGGGCTGGCGCGCGCGGTGGATGAGCGGCTGGAGAACTACGACACCGCGGCCGCGGGCCGGTTGCTCGCGGACTTCGTCGACGAGCTGTCCAACTGGTACGTCCGGCGCTGCCGGACCCGGTTCTGGGACGCCGATCCGGACGCGCTCGCGACGCTGTATGAATGCCTGAGCGTGCTGAGCAGGCTGCTGGCACCGTTCATCCCGTTCATCACCGAGCAGGTTTGGCAGCAGGTGATCCGCCCCGGTGATAGCGCCGCAGCTGACTCGGTGCACCTGGCGTCCTGGCCGGAGCCGGACGAGGCCCTGATCGACCCCGTGCTCTCGACGCGGATGCGGTACGCGCGTTTCCTCGCGGAGGCGGGACGTGCCGCGCGCAAAGTCAGTAGCGTGCGGATCCGCCAGCCGCTGTCGCGGGCACTGGTGGCGTTGCCCTCCGATGTGGTGCTGCCTGTAGCGCTGCTGGAGGACGTCGCCGCCGAGCTCAACGTCAAGCGGCTGGAACCGTTGGCGGCGGCGGGGGAGGTCGTCGATGTGGCGGTCAAGCCCAACTTCCGGGTGCTTGGCAAGCGTTTCGGCAAGCGGACCCAGCAGGTGGCGTCGGCGATCATCGCCGCGGACCCCAGCGCGCTCACCAAGGCGCTGCGCGCCGAAGGCCAGGCGGAGGTGTCCGTCGACGGTGACATAGTAGTGATCGGGAACGACGAGGTGTCGGTGAATGAGGTCCCCCGCAGTGGTTGGACGGTTGAGCATCAGCGCGGCGTGACGATCGCGCTTGACACCGCGCTCACGCCGGAACTGCTGGCCGAGGGCACCGCCAGGGACGTGGTGCGCGCGGTGCAGCAGGCCCGTAGGGCTGCCGGTCTCGATGTGGCCGACCGGATCGCACTGTCCATCGCGGCGTCCGAGGGGGTCCGCACAGCGGTGCGGGCACACCAGGAATTCGTGGCCCACGAGACGCTAGCCACCTCGGTGTCCTACGTGGACACGCTGGAAGGCGGGTTAGCGGCCACCGTTGGTGACGGTGAGCCGATCACGGTCGCGGTGGCGAAGGCCTGAGTCACGATGGCTTGACATCCTTGACGTATGAGAACATTCTTAACGTATGACAGTACTGGTTCAGATCAAGGATGTACCGGACGAGGTGCACCGCACCTTGAAGGCGCGGGCCGCCGAGAACGGGCAGTCGCTTTCGGAGTTCCTGCGTGGTGAGCTGGCGAAGATCGCCACGCGGCCACCGCTTGCTGAGTTGCGCCGCCGTATCGAGGCAAGGACGCCGGTGCGCCTCGATAAGAGCCCGGCGGAGATGATCAGGGAGATGCGCGACGCCCAGGACGGTATCGCGGAAGTCCGGTATACGGCGTGACCGACGCTGCTTCGAGCCTCGTCGCGGACGCTTCCGCCATCATCGATTACCTGCTGCGTCAACCGTCCGCCGACCGTATCGCGAGGGCGATATTCGCCGACGGCGTTCGTGTGCACGCACCCGAGCTCATCGACTCGGAACTGTTGCAGGTATTGCGCCGCTTGGAGCTTTCTGCCACGTTGGGAGCGTGGGAAGCGCAGCAATTACGTGGCTTCGCCAGGGAACTGCCACTCGAATTGCACCCGCTGCGCCCGCATTGCGACCGCGTCTGGTCCATCCGCCATTGCATCACCGTGACGGATGCCTACTACGTCAGCCTGGCGGAGGCGCTGGAGGCGCCGCTACTCACGACCGATAAGCGCCTTGCGCGGACGGTTGCGACGATGGAATCGGTGCGGGTCATCGACCTCGATGATTGACCGCGAGTTCTTGCGCTGCCTGTGGGTGGCACGGGCATTCCACACCAGGCGACGCGCGGTGTCGATCGCGACCGTCGATCGTGGTCGCGACAAGACCATCGAGATCGACCCCGCGCTGCCCGGCGTGCGGCAGTCGCTGGACACGCTGCTCGCTGCTGATTAGTACGGTCGGCTCGCGGCACGACAGAATGGGCCCGACATGAGGGGTTTGTCGGGAGGTGGTCAGGTGCTTCACGGACTGCCGCTCGTCTTGGGGATATCTGCGGTGGTGCTGCTGGTCGCGGTGCTCGCGGTGCGCGTATCGGTGCGGATCGGATTGCCGTCGCTGCTGCTTTACCTCGCCATCGGGCTGCTGCTCGGCGATATCGGCATCGGCATTCATTTCAACAACGCGCAGCTGACGCAGTCACTCGGGATCGCCGCCCTGGTGCTGATCCTCACCGAAGGTGGACTGACCACGCGGTTCTCGGCGGTGCGGCCCGCTCTGGGGCCGGGAATCGCCCTGTCCACCATCGCCGTCGCGGTAAGTATCGCGATCACCGGTTCGCTGCTGCATCTGCTGCTTGACCTCAACTGGCGCAATGCCCTGTTGTGGGGTGCGGTGCTGTCGTCCACGGACGCGGCCGCGGTGTTCAGCGTGCTGCGCACGGTCGGCGTCGGCAAGCGCGTCAACGGAATGCTCGAACTTGAGTCCGGTCTGAACGACGCGCCGGTTTACCTTGCGGTGGTACTGCTTTCGGCCGGCGAGGTGGCAGGCTGGGGCACTCCGCTGCTGGTCTGCTACGAGCTCGTCGCGGGTGCGGTGATCGGTGCCGCGCTGGGCTGGGCCGGTGCTTGGGCGCTGCGGCATGCTGCGCTTCCCGCCACCGGCCTCTATCCACTCGCGACGGTCGCGGTCTGTGTACTGGCGTATTCCTGCGGTGGGCTGGCGCACGCATCGGGGTTGCTGGCTACCTATGTCGCGGGCCTTGTGCTGGGGAACGCGAAGTTGCCCCACCGCTCGGACACATTGTCGTTCGCCGAGGGGCTTGGCTGGCTGGCGCAGATCGGGCTGTTCGTACTGCTCGGGCTCTATGTGACGCCGAGCAGGTTGCTCTCCGCCGTGGTGCCCGCGCTGATCGCGGGTGCTGTGCTGGTATTGCTGGCCCGGCCGGTCTCGGTGCTACTGGCCACAACGCCGTTCAAGGTGCCGTGGCGGGAGCAGGCGTTCCTGTCCTGGTCGGGCTTGCGCGGGGCGGTGCCGATCGTGCTCGCGCTGATCCCGCTCGCGCAGGGCGTGCCAGGCGCCGAGACGCTGTTCAACGCGGTGTTCGTGCTCGTGGTGCTGCTGACGCTGTTCCAGGGCAGCACATTGCGGCCGCTGGCGAAACTGCTGGGATTGGCGGGTGGATCGGAGCCGATGGAGCTGGAGGTGGACTCCGCGCCGCTTGACGAGATGGGTGCGGAGCTGCTGCAGGTGCGCATCTGGCGGGGCTCCAAGCTGCACGGCGTCTACCTCTCAGAGCTGCGGCTGCCGGCGGGAGCCGTAGTGAGCCTCGTGGTGCGCGCCGGTTCCGGGTTCACGCCGCAGGCGCGCACCCGCCTCAAGCAGGCCGACCAGCTGCTGGTCGTCACCACGACCGCAGCGCGTGACGCGGCCGAGCGCCGGATCCGCGCCGTCGACCGCGCCGGCCGCTACGCCCGCTGGAAGGGCGAGTCCGGCGAGTAACCCGTGTCGCCACCGTATGGAGCATGGCCTGATCCGTGAGCACTTTCCGGTCAGAGCACCCGAAAGTGCTCACGGGTCAGTCGGACAGCATGGAGAGCTGGCGGATCTTGTTCATGGCGTCAAGGGCCGCGACCTTGTAGGACTCGGCGAGTGTCGGGTAGTTGAACACTGCGTCCACCAGGTAGTCCACGGTGCCCCCGCAGCCCATCACCGCTTGTCCGATGTGGACTAGCTCGGTGGCCTGGCTGCCGAAGACATGCACACCGAGCAGCGAGCGGTCCTCCGGGGAGACCAGCAGCTTGAGCACCCCGTAGGTATCGCCGAGGATCTGGCCGCGGGCGAGTTCCCGGTAGCGCGACACGCCGATTTCGAACGGCACCTTCGCTTCGGTGAGCTGGTCCTCGGTGCGGCCAACGAAGCTGATCTCGGGGATGGTGTAGATCCCGATCGGCTGCAACTCGTTGAGCGCGTGCGCGGGCTCGCCGCAGGCATCGTGCGCGGCCAGCCTGCCCTGCTCCATCGAGGTGGCGGCCAGTGCGGGGAAGCCGATCACGTCGCCGACAGCATAGATATGCGGCACCTCGGTGCGGAATTTCTCGTCGACCGCGATCCGGCCTCGGGAGTCGGCGGACAGCCCGGCGTTGGCCAGCTCCAGCTTGTCCGTCATGCCCTGCCGGCCCGCGGAGTACATCACCGTCTCGGCCGGGATCTTCTTGCCCGATTCCAGGATCGTCACCGCGCCATGGGTATGGCGCGCCACAGCGGAGACCGTCTCACCGAACCGGAACGTCACTGCGAGGTCGCGCAGCCGGTACTTCAGCGACTCCACCACTTCGAGGTCGCAGAACTCCAGCATCCGCTCGCGTCGCTCGACGACGGTGACCTTGGTGCCGAGCGCGGCGAACATCGAGGCGTATTCGATACCGATGACGCCTGCACCGACAACCACCATGGACTGCGGGATGCGCCGCAACTGCAGTATCCCGTCGGAGTCGATGACGGTGCCACCGTCGAAGTCCACAGTGGACGGCCGAGCAGGCACGGTTCCGGTGGCGATGATGATCTTCTCGGCGGTGACCTTCCTCGCCTGCCCTGTGCCGTCGCTGACCTCGATGGTGTTGGCGTCGGTGAACCGCCCGACCCCTGGCAGCAGTGCCACGTGGTTACGGGAGAGCTGGCTGCGGATGACGTCGATCTCCCGCCCGATCACATGCTGCGTGCGCGCGGTGAGATCACCGACAGTGATGTCCTCTTTTACTCGGTAGCTCTGACCGTACATCTCCCGCTGATGCAGGCCAGTCAGGTAGATCACCGCCTCGCGCAGCGTCTTCGACGGGATCGTGCCGGTGTTGATGCAGACGCCGCCGATCATGTCCCTGCGTTCGATCACCGCCACCGTGCGGCCGAGCTTCGCCGCCGCGATCGCCGCACGCTGCCCGCCTGGGCCGGAACCGATTACCAGTAACTCGAAGTCGCTCACGGCTGGTCATTCTGTCAACGTCCCGCTGTCCCCGCAGCCAATTCGGCCCACTGGTGTTCAGGCGGAACGTTCGGCGCCGATCCGGGGGAATGGCGTGGTCGAGAAAATCACCTCGACCGAGACCTCGAAATACTCCGCGATGCGCAGCGCGAGGTAGAGGCTCGGGCTGTACTCGCCACGCTCGAGGTAGCCGATGGTCTGATAGTGAACTCTCAGCGCATCGGCGAGCTGCCTTCGGGACATGCCACGCTCCGCGCGCAGCATGGCGATGCGGTTGTAGATCGCCTCACTCACGGCTTACCCCACACGTTGCATGGCCTTCTCCCGCCGAGCCGCGACGCTGGATCCGGACTCGCGACGCGCCATCCTCCGCAGCACGATCGGCGCGATGATCAGCCCGGCGACGGCCCACGCGCCGAGTACGCCGAGCGTCTCAAGGTGTCGCCATGACTCGCCGATCTCCACGCTGGCCATCTGGTTGGGTAGCAGCGCGGAACGCATGCCGAGCCCGAGCCAGTAGACCGGGAAAAGCTGCCCGATCCACTGCAACCACTGCGGGAAGTGGGTGATCGGGTAGAAGATGCCCGAGGTCGCGATGAGGCCCATCATCGGCATCATGATCAGGCCCATATTGCGCGGGTTGGAGAAGAGTGACCCGAGGACCGCGCCGATCGGGATGGTCGCGACGAGGCCCAGCGCGAGCACCCAGATCAGTGTCAGCCACGCCCCGACGGTGCCGACGGCCAGCCCGCTGAACAGGAAAAGGCCTGGTACCAGCGTCAGTATGACACCGGCGAGCGCGATTCCCGAGATTGAGACGACCTTGCCGACGAGATAGCCTGTCATGCCGTTCGGGATGGCTTTGGCTCGCAGCAGCGTGCCGTCCTCGCGCTCGACGGTGAGAACTTGGGCCAGCCCTACCAGGCCCGTGAAGGCGACGGTCATACCCAGCACGCTCGGCAAGGTCATCGAAGCGAACGAGAAGCTCGTGTTCCCCACCGTCGAGCCGCGCATGAAGATCATGACGACCAGGAAGATGATCGTTGGGAACAGGAAGCTCCAGATGTCCTGCATGTTGGTGAAGGACTGGCGCAGCTCGATCCGGCCCCGCCGGAGGCCCGCCCGGATCCCCATCAGTGTCGTGTTCATCGGCTTGCCACCTCGAATTCCCGCGCCGCGGCGCGGGAACCGCCCGCCTCGGCCTCCCGCACCAGTGCCATGTAGGTGTCCTCCAGCGATGCCCTGCGCACTTCCAACTCCTCGATCGCGTCACCGTGCTGGCGAAAGAGGTCGTGCACGAACGAGGTGGACTCCCGGGTGGCGTGGACGAAGCGCTGACCGTCGAGACTCCAGCGCACCTCGGCCTCCGTCGACATCCGCCGGGAGAGCTGATCGGCGGACCCCTCGGCGATGATCGACCCTCCGGCCAGTATCAGGATGCGGTCGGCGAGCTTCTCGGCCTCGTCGAGATCGTGCGTGGTCAGCAGGATCGTGGTGTCCTCGATATCGGAGAGCCGGTGCACGAGGTCGTGGAATTCCCGCCGTGCCTCCGGGTCGAAGCCCGCGGTCGGCTCGTCGAGGAACAGCAGTTCGGGGCGGCCGACGATGCCTATGGCCACATCCAGCCTTCGTCGTTGGCCACCGGAGAGTTGCCTGGCCTTCTTCCCGGCGTGCTCGGAGAGCCCCACGGCGTCGACAAGCTCGTCGGTACGCCAGGGACGCGTGATGCGCTCGGTCGAATACGCCGCATAATAGGAGCCGAGGTGCTCCAGTAGCTCGCGCACCCGCCATTTGCCGTGATCCCGCCAGGATTGCAGCACCACGCCGAGCCGCGCGCGCCATGCCTCGTCGCCGTGAGCGGGGTCGGTGCCGACGACGGTGACATCGCCAGCCGAGCGCATCCGGAACCCCTCCAGTATCTCGATCGTCGTGGTTTTGCCTGCCCCGTTCGGCCCGAGCAGTGCGATGACCTCGCCTTGGTTCGCGGCGAAGCTCACGCCGGTCAGGACATCGGTGCTGCCATAGCGCATACGTAAATCGCGCACGTCGAGCACGGTGCCCTCATCGGGCGGCCGCCGTATCGGCGCTGGCACGGTCGATGCGTTGAGCATCGTCATAGCTCCCCCTTACACCGCAGGCTGGATCCTTACCCCAATGATAGTACGTCTACTACATTTCGTGGCAATAATGCTGTGTACGCAACACATCGATTACTGTCCGCAACCGGCGTTTCGGCGCCGAAATGCCGGTTGCGGACGACCGGATGGTTGGGGTGTCAGCGCCGTCGGCCACAATGGGGTGGTGAGTACCGAGTCGGAGGCAGAGTCGCGGGAGACCTCCACGCCCGTATTACCACCACGCCGGGTCGGCACTCTGGTGATCGCGGCGGTGCTGGTGCTGGCGCTCGACCAGATCAGTAAGGCGCTGGTCGTGGCGAATCTGGAACACCACCCGCCGCTGCGCCTGCTCGGTGGCGCGGTGTATTTCACGGTGATCCGCAATTCCGGCGCCGCGTTCTCCCTGGCGACCGGAATGACCTGGGTATTCACCCTGGTAGCTATCGCCGTGGCAGTCGGCATCGCCTGGGTCGCGCCCCGGCTGCGTTCGGTTGGCTGGGCGATCGGCCTTGGTTTCGTCCTCGCCGGTGCGCTGGGCAACCTGACCGACCGTATCTTCCGCTCGCCGGGTCCACTGCGTGGCGCGGTGGTCGACTTCATCTCGCTGTTCTCCCCGAACGGCGCGCACTTCGCGATCTTCAACTTCGCGGATTCCGGTATCACCGTCGGTGGCGCGTTGATCGTGTTGATGGTGGTGCTCGGCAGGGACTACGACGGGCAGCGGATACACGGCAGGCGTGGGGGTAAGAGCGAACGTGGGTGAGGTTCGTGCATTGCCGGTGCCTGACGGGCTTGACGGCATGCGGGTCGATGCCGGGCTGGCCAAACTGCTCGGCCTCTCCCGCACCGTGGTGGCGGAACTGGCGGCCGGTGGCGAGGTCCGCATTGGCGGCGACATCGCGGGAAAGTCGGACCGCCTGATCGCGGGCGCCATGCTGGAAGTGACGCTACCCGAGCCGAGTAACCCGGTTGTCATCAAGGCGGTCCCCGCCGACGGCATGCGGATCCTGCACGAAGACGATCACGTCGTGGTCGTCGACAAGCCGGTCGGCGTCGCCGCCCACCCCAGCCCAGGCTGGCAGGGGCCGACCGTGATCGGCGGGCTGGCCGCGGCCGGTATCCGGGTGGCGACTTCCGGAGCGGCGGAACGCCAGGGCGTGGTACATCGCCTCGATGTCGGTACCACCGGCGCCATGGTGGTGGCAAAGAGCGAGCGCGCCTACACACTCCTGAAACGGGCGTTCAAGGAGCGCACCGTCGAGAAGCTGTATCACGCGCTGGTGCAGGGGCATCCCGATCCCTCAGTCGGCACCATCGACGCACCCATCGACCGGCACCCCAAGCACGATTATCGGTTCGCCGTAGTCGCGGGCGGCAAACCTAGCGTGACGCATTACGAGACGTTGGAGGCATTCCGGGCGGCGTCCCTGCTGGCGGTCCACCTCGAAACCGGGAGGACACATCAGATCCGGGTGCATTTCGCGGCGTTGCGCCATCCCTGCGCGGGCGACCTGACCTACGGCGCGGACCCGGTGCTTGCCAAGCGGCTGCGTCTGACGCGGCAGTGGCTGCACGCGAGGACCTTGGGGTTTCACCATCCCGGCGACGGCCAGTGGGTCACCTTCACCAGCGAGTACCCGGAGGATCTCGCTGCCGCGCTCGATCTGTTGCGAGCCGAGTGATCCTCAGACAGTCCACGTCAACGCGATTGAGCCGCCACCGGCCGACCAGCGCACCGCGTTGATGACGGCGTGCTCCGGGACCAGGTAGACGGTGTGGCCGTCGGCGAGCGAACCCGGCATGGCTGCCACCGGGTGTGGCGGCCGGGACGCCAGCACCGTTGGCGCCTTGCCGAAAGCTGTGCCGTCCGAGGCGACGAGCACCAGGAACGCGTCAGCCTGTGCGGCAAGCGGGACATTTCCGTGATTCGCCAACTCGGCGTGTACCACCACCGCGCGGGCACCTGGCGGCAGTCGGTACCCCGCTGCCGAGTACAGGAAGTCCGCCGGGTCGACCAGCTCAAGCAGCGTGACCGCGACCGGCTGGCCTGCGGGGCCCCGGCCGTGCAGCCGCGCACCGAGGGGCCCGGTGCTCGGGTAACCGGGCGGCGGTGTTGCCGCCGGGGTGTCGCCCCTGGCCCATGAGGCGGTCTGTGGTGGCCCCCATGTGCGGATCACGGCATCGGCTTCCGGCACGGCTGCGGGTACGGGCTGTTGCGAGACCGGGGCCGTCATTCGTGCCAGCGCGCCGCGAATGCCGCCTGCGTCGCACCGCACCCCTACCAGCAGCGGCAGCCCACTGGCCGACAGTGCGACGAGCCTGCTCGCCGCCTCCCTCGCATCGATGCCAGCCCTTGCCGCCACCTCATGTACTGCCGCAGCACCGGTCTCGGCGAGCAGCGAGAGCAGTCGAATGTCAACTGGATCTGGGGTACTCACGACACTGAAGCTACCGGTTGCGGAGGTCAGGCCGGGTGCATCACGGCCGGATGGGCCGGGTGATCCATTCTGACGACCACATCGGCCTGGCCGAGGGGGTCGACCTCGGTGAGATAGCGGCGATACGCGGGCAGCTGCCAGTGGCTCTCACCGGGCAGCAGCCGCGCCAGTGCCGCCTCCGACAATGCCAGGTGCACGGTCAGGTCCCATGGCAGGTCGCGACCGAGCGACAGCGCACCGTCGGCGAGCAGTATTCCGCCCGTCGCCAGCTCGACCTTTGCCAGGCGGTAGGCGCGGTCGGTCGCGGCGTCCCACAACGCGGGCAGCACCTGCCCGCTGCCACCTGGAGCGAGCGGATCCAGCACCTCCCTGCGCAGCGCGCCGGTGTCAAGCCAATCGCGGTAGAACGCCTCGGGGTCGGTGCGACCGCGCTCAAGTCGCACCGAAGCGGGCCGCAGAAAATCCTGGATGGCTACCCGCAGCACCGGCCTTCCCGCCGCGCGTAGTGGGGCGACGAGCACATCCGCGAGTGCGCCGGTACCGGCTACCGGCGCACCGTCGATCACGACCCGCAGCCGATCTCCTTTCCGCCGCTCGGCGATCCGCGAGGTCAGTTCGCCGACCAGCGCCGCTGGGGAGATCGGGCGGAAGCGCATGGCGCCAGTATCGCCTTGGCCGCCTTGTCGATGTGCGGGCATGGCCTTGCGGCGCAAGGAGGCGAGTCGGTCGTTCGGTCCGACCACCCGGCGGACTAGGGTGGTTGGACCGGTATCGCGAGCGGAGAAGATCGAGGAGGACGTCTGGAATGCCCGACTCGTTCGCGCACCTGCATGTGCACACCGAGTATTCAATGCTGGACGGTGCGGCCAAGCTGAAGGACATGTTCGCCCAGTGCGAGAAGCTGGGTATGGACACCGTGGCGATCACCGATCACGGCAATATGCACGGCATCTACGACTTCTACACGCAGGCCAAGGCTGCGGGTATCAAGCCGGTGCTCGGCATCGAGGCCTATCTGGCTCCCGGATCCCGGTTCGTCAAGGACCGGGTGCGCTGGGGAGAGGCTCACCAGAAGCGTGATGATCTCTCCGGCAGCGGCGCATACACCCATCAGACGATCTGGGCTCGCGACGACGTCGGCCTGCACAACCTGATGAAATGCGCCAGCAAGGCGTCACTGGAAGGTCAGCTCGGCAAGTGGGCACGCATGGATGCCGAACTGCTCGCCGAGCACAGCGAAGGGCTGATGGCATCGACCGGCTGCCCTTCCGGTGACGTACAGACCCGGCTGCGGCTCGGCCAGTTCGACGAGGCGCTGGCGGCCGCGGCGAAGTGGCGTGACATCTACGGCAAGGACAATTTCTACGTCGAGCTGATGGATCACGGCATCGAGATCGAGCGCCGGGTGCGGGACGGTCTGGTGGAGATCGCGGGCAGGCTCGAACTGCCGTTCGTGGTCACCAATGATTCGCACTACACCTACGCCGAGGAGCGCGACACCCACGATGCGCTGCTGTGCGTGCAGACCGGTAAGACGCTCAGCGACCCCGGCCGGTTCTCCCTGGATGGCTCCGGCTACTACCTCAAGTCACCGCAGGAGATGCGGGACATCGACTCCTCGGAACCTTGGCAGTCCGGGTGTCGCAACACGCTGTTGATCGCGGAGAAAGTCGATTCCTCAGGGATGTTCTCGGCGCACAACCTGATGCCGCACTACCCGGTGCCCGACGAGTTGACCGAAGAGGAGTACTTCCGGCAGCAGGCGTGGGACGGGCTCGGGCAGCGGTTCCCCGGCGGTGTCGACGATGAGCACGCCCGTCAACTCGAGTACGAGATGAAGGTGATCACCGACAAGGGGTATCCCTCCTATTTCCTGGTGGTGGCCGACTTCATCAACTGGGCCAAGCACAACGGCATCCGGGTTGGGCCGGGCCGCGGCTCGGCGGCAGGCGCGCTGGTGGCCTACGCGATGGGTATCACCGACCTCGATCCGCTGGCACACGGCCTGTTCTTCGAGCGTTTCCTCAATCCCGAGCGGGAATCGATGCCGGACATCGACATCGACTTCGACGAGCGTAGGCGCGGCGACGTGATCCGGTACGTCACCGAGAAGTGGGGCGAGGACAAGATCGCCCAGGTCGCCACGTTCGGCACGATCAAGGCGAAGGCCGCGATCAAGGACTCCGCGCGGGTGCTCTACGGGCAGCCAGGCTATGCCGTCGCCGACCGGATCTCCAAGGCCATGCCATCCGCGGTGATGGGCAAGGACATTCCGCTCGCCGGTGTGTTCGACAGCAAGCACAAGCGTTACTCCGAGGCCACCGAGGTGCGCTCGCTCTACGAGTCGGACCCGCAGGTCAAGGAGATCATCGACACCGGCAAGGGCCTGGAGGGGCTGATCAGGCAGGTCGGTGTGCACGCATGCGCGCTGATCATGTCCTCGGAAGCCATCACCGACCACATTCCGGTGTTCAAGCGCCCGCAGGACGGCGCGATCATCACCCAGTTCGATTATCCCACCTGTGAGTCGCTCGGCCTGTTGAAGATGGACTTCCTTGGGCTGCGCAATCTCACGATCATCGACGACGCGCTGCACAATATCGAACTCAACGGCAAGCCCCCGGTCGACTTGGATCACCTTGGCCTCGACGACGCCAAGGCTTACGAACTGCTCTCCCGCGGCGACACGCTGGGGGTGTTCCAGCTTGACGGCGGCCCGATGCGTGACCTGTTGCGGTTGATGCGGCCGGACAACTTCGAGGACATCTCCGCGGTTATCGCACTGTACCGGCCAGGCCCGATGGGCGCGAACTCGCACACCAACTACGCGCTGCGCAAAACCGGCCAGCAGGAAATCGTACCCATCCACCCCGAGCTGGAGAAAGCCCTCGCGGAAATCCTCGACACCACCTACGGTCTGATCGTCTATCAGGAGCAGGTCATGACGATCGCGCAGAAGGTGGCCAACTACTCGCTCGGGCAAGCCGATCTGCTGCGCCGCGCGATGGGCAAGAAGAAGCGCGAAGTACTGGACAAGGAATACGTTAACTTCGCGGGCGGCATGAAGGATAAGGGGTATTCCGAGGCCGCGATCAAGACGCTCTGGGGCATTCTTGTTCCGTTCTCCGACTATGCCTTCAACAAGGCACACTCGGCCGCCTACGGTCTGATTTCCTACTGGACAGCCTACCTGAAGGCGAATTATCGCGCCGAGTACATGGCGGCACTGCTGACCTCGGTACGCGACGATAAGGACAAAGCCGCGATCTATCTCGCGGAGTGCCGGAAGATGAATATCACCGTATTGCCGCCCGACGTGAACGAGTCTGTCACGAACTTCGCTCCCGTCGGCAACGATATCCGTTTCGGCCTGGGTGCGATACGCAATGTCGGCGCGAACGTGGTCGACTCGATCTGCAGGGCGCGCCAGGAGAAAGGGAAATTCAGCGACTTCTCCGATTACCTGCGCAAGGTGGATACTCACGCCTGCAACAAGAAGGTCGTCGAGTCGCTGATCAAGGCTGGCGCGTTCGACTCATTGGGGCACCCGCGCAAGGGCTTGCACATGATCCACATCGACGCGGTCGACGCGGTGATGAGCAGCAAGCGCGCGGAAGCCGATGGTCAGTTCGACCTCTTCGGTGGGGAGGACGCCGCGACGGGCGGCTCCAATGTCTTCGACGTCAAGGTTCCCGACGAATACTGGGAGGCCAAGCATCAGCTGGCGCTGGAGAGGGAGATGCTCGGGCTGTACGTCTCGGGGCATCCGCTCAACGGTGTCGAGCAGGTACTCGAATCGTATGCCGACACCGCGATCCCCGCGATCCTCAGCGGCGAGGTCGCCGACGGTACTCAGGTGACGGTCGGAGGCATCCTGGCGGCGGTGACCCGCAGGGTCAACAAGAACGGCGAGCCGTGGGCGGTCGCACAGCTGGAGGACCTCACCGGCGGGATCGAGGTGCTGTTCTTCCCCAAGAGCTACGTCGTGCTCGGCATGAACGTGGTCGAGGATGCCATCGTGCTGGTGAAGGCGCGCGTCGCCAAACGCGACGACCGTATCTCGCTGATCGCCAACGACCTGGTGGCACCGGATCTGTCGACCGCGGGCGCGCAATCGATGAAACTGAAGATGCTGGCAGGGAAATGCACACCGCCGGTGGTGACCAGGCTCAAGGAGGTGCTCGCCGCCTACCCTGGCACCACCGAGGTGCACCTGAACCTGGTTAACGGCCAGCGCACCATCAAGCTCAAGCTCGACAAGGCACTGCGAGTCAACCCCTCACCATCCCTGATGGGCGATCTCAAAGCCCTACTCGGCCCTGGCTGCCTCGGCTGAGAGCGCGCGGCCGTCTCGGGCACGATTCGGCTGCGCTGTGCGTTGGGTTCAAGGAAGATCACCGTGCCTCGCTGTAGGGAGACAGATCATGACGCGCGCCGGGTCAGTGCCGGTAGCAACGCTGGACGAGAGCTTCCTCTCGGATCCGCAGCCGCTCTACCGGCGCCTACGCGAGCAGGGCCCGGTGTGCCGGGCGGTGATGCCGAGGGGTCTGAACGTCGGGCTGATCACCCGGTACGACGAGGCGAAGGCGGCGCTTGCCGACCCCAGCCTGAGCAAGGACAACCACGGCGCGCGCGAGTTGTTCGCCAGGCACGCCCCGCAGACCGGAAGGGCATTCGCGGCGTCGCTCTCGGAGCACATGCTCAATTCCGACCCGCCGGACCACACCCGGCTGCGCAAGCTGGTGAACAAGGCGTTCACCGCTCGGGTGGTCGATGCCATGCGGCCGAGCCAGACGACCTCGCGAGCATACCAAGTGGACACAGACCGAGATCAATGCCGCGCTTGCATATGATCCCCTCCAGCGTGTCGGCACCACGCTCGTTGGCCAAGCCCTTGGCGCGGTAGTGCTTTCCACGATGGCGGGCGCGTTGCCCAGATGATCTGCGACCGCCGTGATCGGCTGGCCCACGTCATGCAGCGCCGTCGCGACCGTCTTGCAGAACGTGTGGCTCTTCACCTCGACGCCGTAGTCGACCGCCTTCATCTCGTCGGCCAATCGCCGCACCACATTGGACGGATCGCCAGCTATCTCGCGGCGGGGGAACAGCGGATAAGGACTGGCCGCCAGCTTCAGCCGCCGCAGCGTCGGCACCGACCAGTTAGGTACCCGCAACACCAACCCCTCGCTGTGACCTTTCCGGTTGGGCACGCGCCCGATGCCGTCCTCGGTCCGGATCAAGCGGGGCTAGCCGCACGCACGACAGCGGCCCATCTCCCGGAAGGGGCGGGCCGCTTTGTTGTCAGTACAGAGCCATCGTGACGCCGGAGGTCAGGAGACCGCCATGCAACGTCACCGTCTTGAGCGTAACGTTCGGTGGTACGTCATATACCAGTCGACCGTGGACCGAGTTTCCCGGGTTGATGGCCTGCAGGAACGACGAACTGTCCGCCGAACTCGCGGACGTGATGGCGTCCGCACTCGTCTGATACTGCTTGCCGCCTGTGTCGGCCGCGACTTGTGATGGCCCAGCGTTGAACGTCGAAGACTTGCTGCCGACGTTGATCACGGTGACGTTCACGATCACGTATTTGCCCTGGGCGGTCGTCTTGAGGGGATCATTGCCCAAAGAATGTGCTGTACTCACGTTGGTGATCGTGAATTTCAGGGCACCATCGGTACCTGCCTTACCGGCCGGAATCGTCCCAGACGACGACTGTGTCGAGGTGTTGGTTCCGTTGAGGCTGTTATTGACTGCGGCCACTCCGGCGTTGGTACTTGCGAACCCGACGATGACCGCGACGACACCGATGACGAACCCGGCGAGTGACATCCAGCGGTGCGAGACGAAGAAGCCGACGGCTCCGAGAATCAGGCCGACGATGCCGAGGATGACGCCGAACAGCCCGACGAATGGAATCCACGAGAACACAAGGGCGACGATGCCGAGCACCAGCGCGGCGATGCCGAGACCTTTGCCCTTCTGCTTCTTAGGTATGGATTCGGGAGTGATCGGTGGGGTGGGGTAAGC
The DNA here is from genome assembly GCA_050700995.1 of Sciscionella sp. GTDB lineage: Bacteria > Actinomycetota > Actinomycetes > Mycobacteriales > Pseudonocardiaceae > JBOHEL01. Next base: position 22,555 of record JBOHEL010000018.1, read on the forward strand.
GGGAGCGGACATGATCAGAGCCAAACATTCAGCTGTTGAGATCGGTGCTGGTGAGAGCGTGGTGCGATGGCCGGTCAGCGGATGCCGGACGGCTGGTGATAGTGCGGTGTTTCGGGTCAGGCGGGGATGGCGTCGGGTGGCATCCGGGGCTTGCCGATGATGGCGTCGCGGTGGACGTCGATGGCTTTGTGGCCGTGTTTGATGGCGGTGGAGACGTAACCTCGGATGGTGTAGCGGTCCTGGGTGCGTTTCTCGCTGGTCAAACGGCCGGAGATGTTCTGCTGCAGCTTTCTGGGGCGTAGGTCGCGTTCGGCTTGGTTGGAGGTCGGCGGGATCTGGAGGTCCTCAGCGAAGCGCAGCACGTCGGCGGGTCGATCACGCAGGACTTCCAGCAGGAGACGGGCTTTGCGTTCGCCGGGTCGGTCGCCGTGGCTGGTGGTGTCGGATAACCCGACCAGCACTCCGTCTCGGAACCGTTGGGTCAGGGCGGCTTTCACCTCGGCGTCGATCCGGTCGCGGCCGGCGTCGCGGGCGAGGTTGGCTTCGTGGATCAACTCGCGCAACGCGTCGGCGATCTGGGGCGGCCATAGTGCGTCGGGGTAGACCTCACTCGCGCCGTCGAGGTCGCGGAGCAGGTGTTGGGTGCACAGTTGATGGACGAACTCGCCCAGTTCGAGGGAGTCATAGACACGGTAGCGGTCGTGGACGATGACAGTGTCGGTGCCGTCGATGTCGCCGAGCACCGACGCTTTGAACGTGTCGAGGTCGCGGTCGCCGAGTAGGTAGTGGGTATAGAGCGCGGTGCATGCCACCAGCAGGTACTTCTCGGCTTTCTTGCGACCCGGTCTCGGTTTCTTAGGGCCTACCCGCAGCGGGGTCTCGTCGCAGGACACCACGTAGGCCACCGCGACCAGCGCCCGGATCCGCCGATCGACCTCGGCGAGCATCCCCGCGACGCGGGCGAGCATGCCGTGGGCGAACCCGTCGCTGGGTTTCGCGCCGGTCAACGCCTCCAGCAACGCCACACATCGTTGCACCGGGATGTGCTGCACCACCATCAGATACACGGCGAACGCCTGCAGGTTCGGGCCGTACCCGACCCGGCCTTGCCGGGCACCGTCGGGGCGGGTCGCGGTGTGGACGCGTCCGCACCCACACGCCACCTGGTGCATG
>JBOHEL010000019.1:0-23325 GCA_050700995.1 Sciscionella sp.
TCGCCGGCAGACGTCGCCGATCGTGACAGCGGCGCCTCGCTGGAGGACCTCCTCGGCCGTCGCGTCAAGGATGCCGTCATGGGTGAACTTCGGTGTGGGCATGGCGTCGAGTGTACTTGCGAAATTAGATACTAGAGACTAGTCTCTAAATTTTATGGAGAGCGTCCGTCAGGGCAGTAGCGAGATGGCAGGAATCGAGGATGGGTCCACTTGAAACCACCGGCGCGAAGAGCTGTAGGGACCGTGCTGGTCGAGCGGCGGCGGGCATGGCGATGGTGGCTCACGGTCGGTAAGGATGACGCACGAAGGTTGGCTGGCGGTGGTGCTGGATGGGCGTTTCTGTTCGCACTCACGCACTTCTACTGGGCGGTCACGGGGACGCCTCGGCGTCCCCGTGACCGCTGCTCCGATTGGGCAGCGGCCAGGATTTCTGGCCTACGACCTCGTCGCTGGTGTGGTGTTCAGCGCCGCCGCAGCGATCGGGGTCCTCCTGGCGTACCGCCCCACGCGGGCGCGGCCCTGGCTGGTGACGCTGACCGCGTGGGGTGCGCTGCTCGGGCTGCTGCGCGGGCTCGTAGGCGTGGTGCAGGACGCACTCGACGTCACCAGCGGGCGGCCACTGACCACTGGCGCCGCCTACGACGTGTGGTTCCTGATCGCCGGACTGATCTTTCTCACCGTCGCCAACAGCCTCTGCCACACCCCGCCCTCGCGACAGCATCAGACCGTCCGCTGAGCGATCCGCTACTGCGATGCGCTATCGAGGTGGCCTCGGCTGGGGCGGGCTGCTGCGGCGGGGCGCTGCGGCGGGGCGGGTCTTGAGCGTGGCGATGGTCTCGGGTGCGGCCCCGGGTCCGGCTGTGACCGAGACGTCGGCGGGCGCGATGTCGTGGCCACAGCTCTGGCAGCCGGTGGTGGTTCGGGCGTGGCCGCCGCACCGGGCGTGTTCGAACAGAATGGGCGGGCCGTCGGGGGCAGCCCAGCGATCCCCCCACTGCGTCAACGCCATGATGACCGGCCCGAGCTCGCGGCCCTTCTCGGTGAGTCGGTAGGAGTGTTGCGTGGGGGCGTTCTGGCCGTCGGCGAGGTCCATCAGCCCGTCGGCGACGAACCGTTCCAGCCGGGAGGCCAGCACGTTCGTGGCGACGCCCAGGCTCTGCTGGAATTCGGAGAACCGGGTCATACCGGCATACAGGGCATTGCGGATGATCAGCAGACTCCAGCGGTCGCCGACGGACTCCAGCGCCCGCGCCGCCGAGCAGTTCTCCGATGCGTACGTACGGCCCAACATAGACACCAGCCTACCGACGCACTTGCATCACACAAGGGCGACCGCTAGCGTTCGCTTGCGTCACGCAAGTTTCCTGTCGTTACCGAGGTGCGCGATGATTACTCACATTCAGCTGCTGTCCCTTCCGGTTCGGGACCAGGACCGCCCGGGACTTCTATGTCAACACCCTGGGGTTCGCCGTCATCCGCGATAGCAGCGGCCCCGATATGCGGTGGGTTCAGGTAGCCCCCAAAGGTGGGGCCACGTCAATCACGCTGGTCACGTGGTTTGCGAGCATGCCGCCCGGCTCGGTCAAGGGGCTCGTACTCGAGACCGAGGACCTCGACGGCGACGCCGCCGCTCTGACCGCCTGCGGGGTGCGCATCGAGTGCGCCATTCAGCAGCAGCCGTGGGGGCGGTTCGTGACGTTCGACGACCCGGACGGCAATGGCATCGTGCTGCAAGAGACCGGCCCAGTAGGTATGCAACCATGAGCACGCCGACGAGCGCGAGCGGTCCTGCCGGTCAGGCGTCGTGGTCGGAGTTGTATCGCGGCGCGCGGGAGCGCGTGACCGGCCTCGTCATGGCACATCCCGAGGCGACCAACAGGCCCGTGCCGGCAACTCCTGGCTGGCGCGTGCACGACGTCGTTGCCCATCTCGCGGGAGCCGCAGAAGACCTGGCCACGGGCTGGCGCCCGACTGGCGGGCCGACCGACGACTGGACCGCCACCCACGTCGCCCGGGGACGCGAGGCCTCCACGCACCATCTGCTCGCGAGGTGGGCACAGGTGGGCCCGACCGTCGAGCAAGTCCTCGACGCCGGGTCAGCCTGGCAGATTATCCTCGACGCCGGTGCCCATGAGCACGACCTCCGCGGCGCACTCGGTGATACTGCGGCTCGCGACACCGAACTAGTGGCCTTCGGCGCCACTGCCCTGATCCAGACGCTGCGGGTTCCGCTCCCGCTGACCGTCAAGATCGAACATCACCAGCAGCAAGTCGGCCCCCACACCGACCAGCAGCACCCGGCTACGCTTTCCACCACCAGATTCGAAACCTTCCGGTGGCGACTCGGCCGCCGCAGCCGCCGCCAGCTCGCCGCCATGGACTGGAGCATCGACCCGACACCGTACCTAGACCACCTCTGCGTGTTCGGCCCCGCCAACTCCGACCTCATCGAATAGCCGCGACGGCCACAGGCGCGACGAACCACTGATCAGCTAAGGAATCCCTTACCTACATCGCCGCCGTGGCGACCAATCAAGCACGGCTTGGACCTGCGGTGTTGCAGTTAACCCGTACCCGGAAAATTCCGGTTGTCGGGGGCTAGTCGTACGCGTCCGGTCATGTCCGAGACCTTGATCGACTACGCCCGCTACTCCACCGACGAACGAAACCTCACCGCCCAGCGACTACGCTTGGAGAACTCTGCGTCACCGAGGATCGGGTCTACCTCGACCACGGACTGACCGGGACCAACCCGGAAGCGTCCCGGCCTCGACCAAGCCCTCGCCGCCGTACGGGAAGGCGACACCCTTGTCGTGCCGAAGCTCGATCGGCTCGCACGTTCGGTACCAGCACTCGATCCCGCCGACCGGAAGGAACTGCACCGGATCCTGCTGGCGCTGCTTACACCCGCTGACGATCACAACGCCGACCAACAAGCAACCTGACCAGTCCCGGACGGGGATCGATATCTGGTTGCAGCCAGTGAAGCCGAGGTGGCGGAACCCTTGCAGTTGCTCGACGACGGCTTCAGCCGGTCCGGTGATTACAACCTCGTCGTGCACGGGGACGTTGTAGACGCAGCGGACGGCATCGGGCCCGCGGCCGGCGGCGACCGCAGCGGCACTGATCCTCTCCCGTTCGTCCATCTCATCAAGCACGGCCGTGCCGTGCTGCGTTTGACCGCGCCACCCCATGTCGAGTCGGTGCGGCGAAACCTCATCGACTTGCTAAGCCGGCCGAGATCAAGACACTCGACCGGATCGGGCCGCAAGTCATCGACCACCTCGGCGCCGCCGGCGCGTGACTGCGGTCAACCGACGAGCTCCGAGTCCGCGAACGCCGTCATCCGGTCGCCCGAACGGATCGCCATATAGGGATCCGCTAGTGCGTCGCGGCGGCCCCGGACGCTCGTCTCCTCCGACTCGGCAGCGTCGGGCACCGGCTCCCGGCCCACGCCGTCCCGGCCATCGCGGACGAGTTACTCGCGCACACGGCGGACTGACCGGGCGACCGTCGAAACAGCCACCCGGCTCGTAGCGCCATCGACTATCGAGCCGTTGCTAGTTGGTCCGGGTCGCGGAGTTCGTGTTCGACGGCGCGGCGGAACCACGAGCACCCGACCGGATACCTCGCCGCACATCAGCCAGTGCGCCGGTGGCTTGGCCGGGTAGAACAGCGGGTCGCTGGCCCACACGTCCTCGATGTCGTCGATCCCCAGGTGGGGATGTTTGAACAGGTGCGCGGCCTGTGAGTCGATCTCGAAGGATCCCGGTCATCCAGCAGATCCGGTCTGCTCGCGGTCGATGTCGGTCACGAGTGAGACTTCCCCCAGGACCCAATCGACGAGGCCCGGTTGGTGTGCCCTGCGTGTGGCGAGGAATGGCGGCCGCATCCGATCGGCAGGTACGTGTGGCGCCGGGAGCGGTTATTCGACGCGCACTGGCGCGACGGCGGCGCGCTAGCGACCGGTCCCGCACCACGCTGCCGACAGCAGCACCTCGTACTGTTCCCGACACGACCCCCGTGTATTGCGTGACAGCGCCGGTAGCGTCACGGCAATACACGGTGAAGATGGCGGGTGAGCTGTTCTGGTGGGGGATAAGGCAGCACAGTGCCGCAAGCCTCTGTGTCCGAACATGACTCGTCTCGCCGACCCAGCACAAGCTGCTAAGCTTGCTCTCAAGGCTCCGGCGCAACAGATCGCAACCCTCGACTCCGAGATCAGCGAGCTTGATACCCAGCTCAAAGATCTGGTCGCAGCCACCGCATGTGAGAAGTCGAGAGAAATCGCCGCAAACCACAGTATGGACGACACCGCCGAACACCATCTGGTCGGCACCGTTAACCTTCGATTCATCTACCTGGGCATGATCGGCGACATAGCACGACACGCTGGACATGCCGACATCCTCGTCGAACAGATTCGAGCGGAAAACCGGGCCGGAATGATGGGAAGGTGCGGTGGGCGACCCGGCGGCGTTCGGTGAATGGCACATCAGGCAGCTTGTGCGGTCGCTTCCGAAGAAATCGGTCTCACTCGACTTGACAATTCCGGATGACGTCTCATTGAAGTTGACATATCCGGATGCGCACTCGCCCTTCCTGTGGAACCGATCGCCGGGACGTGGGGGAGACCGCGCCGCTCGGCGGCCCCACGACGTCCAGGAGAGGTCGGACGCGATCGATGCGTCGACACGGGCGAGCACGGGTGCGACGGTCATGCCGACGAGCATGACCGTGCCGAACCTCTTGAGCAGGCCTTGTTCGACAGCGTCGAGGTCACCCAGGATGGTTGTCACTGCCCAGTTTGCCGCAAGTCCACGAGCGCATCCGGCGCCCAAGGAGACGGACCGGAGCCGGTAGCGGCTCGCCAGCAACGGCGTTCGTGGGAGTTCCGTTTTGTTCAAGCCGGGCGCGACGGTGGCTGGATAGGGTGAACCGTCGGCGGATCGGTGTCACCCACGGGAGAAATGATGGCAGAACGAACCGAGGACGTGTCTCGTAACGAGCCAGAGGGGTCTGCATGGCAGTTGCTGGCACCGGTGATCGACTTGGTCACTCCGATGGCGGTCCGGGCCGCCGCTACGCTGCGGTTGGCCGACGTGATGACCGATGGGCCGGTACCCGTCGATGAACTGGCTCGACGATCAGGCAGTGATCCTCATGCCCTACGGCGACTGCTGGCACATCTGGTCTGCCATGGCGTGTTTACCGAACCGCGGCCAGGGATGTTCGAACTCAACGACCTCGGGACACTGTTGCGCTCGGATCATCCCGGCGGCATGCAGGTCTCGTTGGACCTCGATGGGTTCGGCGGGCAGATGGACCTCGCGTTCACCGGCGTGCTGCACACTCTGCGCACCGGCCAGCCAGCCTGGGAAACGGTTTTCGGCGCACCGTTCTGGCGCTACCTGGCGGCCAACCCGGCGATGAGCGCCTCGTTCGACGCGACCATGACGGCGGGTGCGGAGTACGTGGCAGACGACGCAGGCAGTTACGACTGGTCGGTTGCCGAACACGTGGTCGATGTCGGGGGCGGTAACGGTGCACTGCTGGCCGCCGTCCTGCAGGCACATCCGCAACTGCGAGCGACCCTGGTCGATCTGCCCGACACGGCCGAGCGGGGCCGGGAGCGGCTGGCTGCTCGGCGACTGGACGGGCGATGCACGTTCGCGGGACAGAGTTTCTTCGACCCGCTGCCCACCGGTGGTGACGTGTACGTGCTCAACAGCGTGCTCCACGACTGGGGCGATGAGGAGGCAGTCGCGATCCTGACCCGGTGCGCCGAGGCTGCCGGTGACCATGGCCGGGTCGTCATCGTCGAAGAATCCGGCACTGGCGAAGGTGATCAGGCCGAGTTCGCGGAAATGAACCTGCGGATGCTCGTGTTGTGCGGGGGACGCGAACGCAGCATCGATGACTACACCTCGCTGACGACCGCAGCGGGCATGAGGATGGTTGACACCCACACGACACCGCTCGGCCAGGTCGTCATCGAGGCGTTACCAGCCCGATGCAGCAACCTTGAGCGGGAGGCGGAATGAACGCGGACAGCAACCCCGAGGTGGACTGGCGGGACTGGCTGCAACGCTGGGACCGGCAGCAGGAGGGCTACGTTCCCGAGCGTGAAGTGCGCTTCACCGCGGTGCTCGACGCCGTGGAGCAATTGCTGCCAGAGTCCTTCGTGGCGTTAGACCTCGCGTGCGGTCCGGGATCGATCAGTCAGCGCTTGCTTGCGCGCTTCCCGGGTGCCCGGGCGGTCGCGGTGGACATGGATCCCGCAATGTTGGCGCTCGGCCAAGGTGCGCTCGGCACGTTCGAAGGCCGGTTGCGTTGGATCAAGGCCGACCTGGCCGCTCCTGACTGGCTGAAGGTTCTGGGGGAGAGGCAGATCGATGTGGTCCTCAGTACCACCTCGCTGCATTGGCTGTGGCCGGACACGTTGGATCGTGTCTATCACGACCTCGCTCGACTGCTGCGGCCCGGCGGCGCCTTCCTCAACGGGGACCACCTGGCCTACGGTCCAACGTCGCCGACCCTGGCACGGCTGAACCGGTCTGTTTCGACGAGCAGTGGTCCGACGCCGCGTTCGCCGGGCGTGGCATCGAGACTGCGGAGCAGTGGTGGGACGAGTTCGGGGCGGAACCGGCGTTGGCGCCGCTCCTGGCTGAGCGTGCCCGACTGTTCGAAGGCAAGCGGCGCCAAGAGGCTCCGCCCGGCTTCGACGTACACGTGTCGGCGCTGCGCAGGGCCGGATTTGCCCGAGGTGGGAACCATCTGGCAGATGCTCTCCAACCGTGTGCTCCTGGCCGTGAGACGACAATACCGTTAGCTCGTCGATAACACTTCAACTTAACATAATGTCGATTATCGGCACTTAGAGCACCTGGGGTTATCCGCTGAATGGAGTCAGAACTGGAGCGAGCCGGACGCTGCGGCTGCCGAAGTCCGGTACTCTGCGAATCTCCTTAAGACAACATCGACCATCCACGCGGGGGCCACGCGGCTTGCCCGCGAACACGACAATTGTGCGACCCCAGCGATGCCGCGCGCGGCATCGCTCTCTCGGTGCCGTACGCACCCTATTTCGTCACAGTGACGTAAATAGCTGTATGCGTCCGGGAGCGATGACATCTGCACGCACACCGCGGTCCTCTCGGGTTGATCACCGACGCTGGAGTCCTGAGGTGCGAGACCCGCCCGCCGCGAACATGTCTCACTGGTGACGACAACGTCGTGCGCTAGCCACATGGCGTCGGCGCAGGCCGACGATCCCCCGATCGCGGGCAGTCGTGACTGCGAGCAAGTTTCATGGATAATCACGATTATCCATGACATTGTTCGTGACAGGTTGGGCAGGGACGACCGCCTCGGCGAAAGCAGGTCGTGGATCCGGCTCGGCAGGCTGCGCACGCGCTCGCCGGCGGAACCGAGTGCTCGTGGCAACGTGGAGTAAGTCCAGCGGCGAGTTTCAGCAGGTCCCCCAAGGGCTGGGTCGTCGCGACCCTCCGCGCGACCGGAACTGTCGGTGGCATGCGCTATCACTGACGCCGTGCACATCATCCGCGCCCAGCAGGAGTTTTTCCTCGCCCGCCGACCTCGTAAGGATTCGCCGCATACCGAGCTCGCCTACCGGCGCGACCTACGCGCGATCACCACCATGCTCATGGTGCGGCTCGCCTGTCCCCCACAGCGCATCGAGGTGCGGTCGTTGACGGTGGCGGTGTTGCGTGAGGCGTTTGGCACGTTCGCCGACTCGCATGCCAAGAGTTCGGTGCTGCGTTGCTGGTCCACCTGGAACCAGTTCTTGACCTTCTGCGTAACCGAGGGTCACCTCGCGGGTAACCCGATGGCCGCGGTGGAGCGGCCGAGCACGCCTCGGCTTGTGCCGAAGCCGCTACGTGGCGAGGACACGCCGGAGCGCCTGCTGAGCACGGTCGCGCTGGGCCGTAAGGCCCGGGATCCCTGGTCGGAACGCGATCTGCTGGTGTTCGCGTTGGGGCTGCTCGCCGGACTGCGCTCCGCCGAGATACGCCAGCTGACCCGCAATTCCATTGCGGGGAGGCAGGGCGAGCAGCGGCTGCACGTCAAGGGAAAGGCCTGCAGGGAGCGCTCCATTCCGATCGAGCGAGCGATGACGGACGTGATCACCGGCTACCTGGCGTCCTGCCGTCGACGGTTCCCGCAACGCAGGTTCCCGGCAAGCGCACCGCTGGTGCTCGACCGTGACGGAGAGCCTATCGGTCGCGGGGCGCTGGACTATCTCGTGAAGTCCTGTTACCGGGCAGCGGGCTTGCACGACAGGGTGCCCGGTGGGGCGAGCCTACATGCGTTGCGTCATACCTTCGCTACCAGGCTTGCCGAGGACGGCGCCAATGCGAGCGAGATCCAGGCATTGCTCGGGCACGCGAGCCTCGCGACGACGCAGAACTACATCGACGCAGCTGGCAGCGCCCAACGGGCCGCGGCGGCAAGTAATCGCACCTACCGCGCGCTGCGCGACCTTCAAGCGAAGGGGTGAGGCATTGCGGTCAGCGGAGTTGTTCCAGTCCGCGTGCGGAATCCACGATCATTGCGGCGAGGCCGCTCAACTCGACTGGTGGGGCGCCGTCAGCCGCTGCTGTGACGATGTCCTCGGCTGCGCAGCGGAGTTGGAACAACCGATCATGCAGATCGGCCAATTCCGCCGCCGACAACACGACGGCGTCCTCGGGAAGCCCGGCGCGTTGCACGGCCGTTCGCTGCTCGTAGGCTCGTTGCCGGCACGCTTGACCGCAGTACCTGCGGCGGCGTCCCATCTGGTTGGCTTCGGTCAACCGGCGGCCGCACCAGCCGCAGTATCGTTCCTCTCTGCGCCTGCGTGCGCCCATTCGGGCGCCGCCCGCGTCGCTCTGCACGGTGGGAAGCGTCGATGCCATGGTAGAGACGTTATCCCGTGTCGCCGTTCGCTTCCGCGCTGCCACGCCGGGCAGGCACACTGGTGCGGTGAGCCTCGAGCATCCCTACCTCGCAGCCCCCCGCCCCCGTGCACTCGCCCACCGCGGTTGGCATATCGGCGATCAGGCGGGTATGGAGAACTCGTTGAGCGCGTTCCGCCGTGCTGTCGACGAGGGGTTCCGGTACGTGGAGACAGATGTTCATGCCACCGCCGACGGCGTGGTGGTTGTGCATCACGACGCGGTACTCGATCGCACCACGGATGGCCGTGGCGCGATCGCCGCGCTGCCGTGGAGTGAAGTTCGCCAGGCGCGGATCTGCGGTGTCGACCCGCTGTGCCGGCTGGAGGATGTCCTCGAAGCGCTTCCTGACGCGCTGCTTAACGTGGATGTGAAGTCCGATGCGGCGGTAATCCCGGTACTCGAAGTAGTGCGCCGCGCTGACGCGTGGGGCCGGGTCTGCCTCGCGTCGTTCTCCGATGCCAGGCTCGCGAAGTTGCGTGGTCTCGGCGGGCCCGAGCTGCTGACTTCGATGGGTCCCCGAGCGGTCGTGGCGCTGTGGGCGGGTGGTCGGTTGCCGTGGTTGCCCGCTCCACCCGGCCGCCTCGGCAGCATGGCTCAGGTCCCGGTCCGGCAGGGCAGGCTCACTGTGGTGGATGGGCGGTTGGTGCGGCGTGCCCACAGGGAGGGGTTGGAGGTGCACGTGTGGACGGTGGACGACGCCGCCGAGATGCGGCGGCTGCTCGACCTCGGTGTGGACGGTCTGGTGACCGACCGGCCCGACGTGCTCCGTGAGGTGTTGCGCGCCAGGGGCGCGTGGAGCGACCGCAGCCCTGGCTGATGCGGGTAGCCGCCGCCGGTCAGAACGGCGAGGTGCCCTTCCATGCTGCCCGCCAGGTCTTCGGGCCGAGCCGCCCCGACGGGTTGATGCCGTTAGCCTTCTGCAGCGCCACCACGGCTGCGTAGGTGTGGCCGTAGTAACAGCCGGTGGCTTGGAAGTGGTACGGGGAGCCGATCGCGTTCATGCGTAGCTGGAAAATGTGCAGCGCGGCTGAGCAGTCGCCCGCGGCGTACACGAGGCCGTCCCATTTCGGCATGCTGATCGGTGCGGCGGCGTGCCCGGAGATGTAGGCGGCGTCGGCCCTGCTCGGCTTCCGGTGGCTGCGTGCGTCGGCGTCGTTGCGCAGGTTCAGGTGAGAGCTGTTCGCGCATTCCCACGGTTGCCAGCCTCGCATGCGGTACAGGTACAGCGCGCGGTAGTCCTGCTCGTCGTTGCTCGCCCTGTTGGGCATGCCGTGGCCGCCGACGCTGCGCCAGGTCGGGATGTCGAACTGGTACGCGCCATAATGGCCGCTGTCTGCGATTACGTGGTAGTTGCCGGTGGATTCGCAGTGGCGCAGTTTCGCCCAGTTCGAGACCGACGGGTCCGCGCCCGCTGTGGCCGCCGCCGCCGCAGCGATACCTGAGGCAGCGGTGGCTACCAACAGGAATCGTGCGATCGCGCGGGTCAACCAGTGCCGTCGGTGCGTTCTCATGCGCAACACGGTAAGCACTGGTCCCGTAAACCACAAGAGTCACATTGAACTCCTCAGTATCAGCTATCCCCGCTGCGGGTGGCAGCCGCGACACGCCCGAAGGTGCAAATTCGAGTCAGTTCGTGAACCTTCGGGGTCATACCGCCGTCGGATGTGACATTGCGTGCCGACAGGCGGGGAGGGAGAAGTACAGTCCGCCCACACGATGCGAGCGTGAAAGTGGGCTTGGATGGCGGAGAACCCTGGCGCGGCGCCGCACCTGCCTACCGCGGATCCGGTGCTGCGCCGCCAGCGCAGTGGGTGGTACGGCTACTACTGGGCGAGCCATACCTTCGAAGCATCGGTATTGACCGTCTTCATGAGCCGTTACCTGCCGTCGGTGGCGAAGAACGCCGTCGGAGGCGCGAGTGGCAGGTTGCACGTGCTCGGGATCCCCATAGCACCGGGATCGCTGTTCACCTACGTGATCTCGCTGTCGGCGATCCTGCTGGTGCTGCTCATGCCGATCGTCGGGGCGATGGCCGATCGCACCGGCCGCAAGCGGGAGATGCTGCTCGCCTTCGGCTATGCTGGGGGCGCCGCCTGCGCGGCGATGATCTTCGTCGGCAGTACCGACTGGGTACTCGGTGCGGTGCTGTTGCTGGTCGCGTACCTCTCCTACAGCTGCGCGATGGTGGTGTACAACTCGCTGCTGCCCGACCTCGCGGGTCCGGACGAGCGCGATCGGGTCTCGTCGATCGGTTGGGGCGCTGGGTATCTCAGCGGCGGCATCCTGCTCGCGGCGACCTTCGTACTGTCGTTCTTCCTCACCGACGCGGCGTGGCTGGCCAGGATCGCACTGTGTGCCGCGGGTGTGTGGTGGCTGATATTCATGATTATCCCGTTGCGGCGGCTGGTGAACCTGCCCAGTGCGGCCACCGAGCGGATGAGCATCGAGGGTTCGACGTTAACGGCGGGTTTCCGCCAGCTCGGCCATACGCTCGCGAACTTGCGACGGTATCCGATGACGATGCTGTTCCTGGTGGCGTTCCTCGTCTACTACGACGGCATCTCGACGGTGGTGACCCTCTCCGCCGACTACGGCCAGAACGCGCTAAAACTCAACGACAACACGTTGTTGACCGCGATCCTGATCGTGCAGTTCGCGGCAGTCGGCGGTGCGTTGTTCCTCAACCGGCTGGCGAGTAGGTGGGGAGCGAAGCGGGTGATCGGCTGGAGCTTGCTCGTCTGGATCGGCATCGTGGTGGCGGCGTACTTCATGCAGGTCGGAAGTTCGCTGCAGTTCTTCCTGCTGGCGCTGGTGTTGTCCATTGTGATGGGTGGGACGCAGGCGCTGTCGCGATCGCTGTTCGCGCAGATGATCCCGAGAGGCAACGAGGCCGAGTACTACAGCCTCTACGAGATCTCCAGCTCAGGCACCAGTGCCTTCGGTCCGCTCATCTACGGCCTCGCGCTGCAAAACACCGGAAGCTATCGGATCGCGATCTTCTCGCTGATCGCATTCTTCGTGATCGGTCTCGCCCTGCTGATACCTGTCAACGTGCGCAGGGCGATCATCGCGGCGGGCAACACTCCCCCTGCGAATCTCACCGGCGCTGCCAGTTCCGAGGCCGGGTCAGCCGCTCGGTAGAGTCATCGGCTGTGGAGATCGCGACTTGGGCGGATGCACGCGCGGCTGCACTGGCAGATGGCGCGGGTGCGCGGACGTACCGCCTCGGCACTGTCGCGTATACAGCGCGATCAGATACCAAGAGTGATCAAGCATGCGGTGTCAGATCGATTACTTTCTGTTATCAAGTTAGCCGTCGTTCACCCATCGGACCGGATAATGGTGAACCACCCGCAGTCGCCGGCGGTCATGTGAGTCGCACGTGAGGACCAACGGTACGCTGGGAGCTCCCTCGATCGGGACAACTTCCAGAGAAAGCGTCACTAGCCCGTCATGCCGGTCCCCCGATCGCGTCTCTCTATGCAGCATGCAGGCGCGGCGACATGACACAGGTCACGCTCCGCGCTTGGATACCGAGCAATGGGAATCCATCGACCCGCTCGTCCGTTGCATTGAGTGAGCACGACCCTGGCGTCCCTGAAGCGCCGACCGAAGGACCGCGCCGACCGAAAGGACCCCGGCCATGGCAGACCGCGTACTTCGTGGTAGTCGACTCGGAGCCGTCAGCTACGAGACTGACCGTAACCACGACCTCGCTCCCCGCCGATCGGTGCAGTACGCCTGCCCGAAGGGACACGACTTCGACGTCCCGTTCTCCGATGACGCGGAGATCCCACCGACGTGGGAATGCCGCCTGCACGGTGCCGAGTCGAAGATCATAGATGGCAACGAGCCTGAGCAGAAGAAAGGCAAGCCGCCACGCACCCACTGGGACATGCTGCTGGAGCGCCGCACGATACCTGAGCTCGAAGAATTGCTCAACGAGCGGTTGGCCGAGTTGAAGATCCGTCGTACCCGCACCACCGCCTGATCCACCGAGAGCACACGGGAAGTCTCCCGCGCAAGGTAGGCCGCCAGGTGAACACCTGGCGGCCTACGCGCGTATCGGCCAGGAATACCAGTCCGCGCTGTATTTGTCTGGCGCGCTGGAAATCCTCGACGTGCATGTCCACGATGGAGAGTGCGGCTGCGGCGCGTTGTATCTGGTCGCACTCGGCGATATATCTCATGAGCGCTGGATATATACCGCTCGCTCATACGGAGACATTCAGCCTCGTCGTAGCGCGCCGCGCAACTGTTCCCAGCGGTGGCGTGCTCCCCACCGCAGCACCCGCAGGAACGCCTCGCCGACGACCGAGCCGTCCATCTTGGACTCGCCGAACTCGCGCTCGGTGAACGTGATCGGTACCTCGGCTACCTGGAAACCCGCGCATACCGTGCGCCATGCCAGGTCCACCTGGAAGCAGTAGCCGTGCGAGGCCACCGTGGCGAGGTCGAGCTTCTCGAGTATGGGGCGGCGGTAGGCCCGAAACCCGGCGGTGATGTCGTTGACTCTGACGCCCAGCGCGAGCTTCGCGTACAGGTTCGCACCGCGGGAGAGCACCTCGCGACGCTTGGGCCAGTTCACCACCCGCCCACCTGGCACGTAGCGGGAGCCGATCACGAGGTCGGCGCTCTCGAGCCTGTCCAGCAGCCGTGGCAGGTCTTCCGGCGCGTGTGACCCGTCCGCGTCCATCTCCACCAGCACGTCGTGACCGCGCCGCAGCCCCCATCCGAATCCCGCGATGTAGGCGGTGCCGAGGCCGGACTTCTCGGTGCGGTGCAGTACGTGGAGGTGGTCGTTGCCCTCGGCGAGTTCGTCGGCGAGCTCCCCAGTGCCGTCGGGGCTGCCGTCGTCAACGACCAGTGCGTGGGCGCTCGGCAGCGCGGCATGCAAGCGCGTAAGGATCGTGCCTAGGTTCGCCCGCTCGTTGTAGGTGGGAATCACCACGAGCACCGATTGAACCGGTGTGCGGCCCTCGGGCACCTCAGCCATGTGTATCCTCCCGTGCGATCTTCGCGGCACGCCTGGTGCGGGTTCTGGACCCGATGCCGAGCACCAACCCGATCAACCCGAGAGCTGTCAGCGTCCATTCGGTCCAAGGGCCGAGCTTATCGGCCACGGTGAGTGCTGTCCGCAGCGGCACTTGCGCTATCAGATCGGTACTGGTATATAACCTACTTTTAGTAATAAGTGAGCCGTCTGGGCGGATTATCGCGCTCACCCCGGTGGTGGCGGCAACAACCGTTGCCCTGCCGTGCTCAACGGCCCGCACGCGCGCCATGCCCAGTTGCTGGTAGCTGGCGTCGGTGCGGCCGTACCACGCGTTGTTCGCTGGCACTGCCAGCAGGTCCGCGCCCCTGTCGACGGCACCGCGCAACGGTGCGTCGTAGGCGACCTCGTAGCAGATCGCGAAGCCGACCTTCGCCCGCCCGAGCGGGATCATCCCTGGCGTGCTGCCCGGTGTCATATCACTCTCGGAGTTCACGAATGGCGTGAACCAGCTGGCGATCGCCCGCAGCGGCACGTACTCGCCGTAAGGCACCAGCCGCTGCTTGGCGTAGCTGCCGGTCTCACCCTTCGCCGGATCCCAACCGATCACGACATTCCGCGCGTGGCCGTGCTCCGGCAGCAGCCGCGCGCCTACCGCGACCGGAACGCCGAGAAGGTCGGCGAGACCTTTGATGGCCGGACTGTCTGCGGAGCGCACGTCTGCGACCGATTCCGGGAACACCACCAGGTCGGGCCTCGGGACACGGTGGGCGGTGATGTCGGCAGCCAGTTTGCGGGCCTGCGCGACATGGGTACGCCAGAGCACGTCACCGGAGTAGAGCAGTTGCAAGCCGGTGTCGGGGGCGCTGCCCTGCACCGCGGCGACCGTCACGGTGCCTGCCTGCGGGGCGGTGCTGATCGTGGGCCAGCAGGCGAGCCCGGCGATGAGCGGCACCACGGCGGCGGCTATCGGGACCGCCAGTGAGCGCGGCGTGCGTTCCCCGCGTAGCAGGAGCCGCCTGCCGAGCACGGCGAGCCCTGCCCCGGTGAGTGCGATCGCGAACCCCAGCAGCGGTACGCCGCCGATTGATGCCAGCGGCAGGAACGCGCCGGTGGGCTGGCTGAAGGCCAGCCTGCCCCACGGGAACCCGTCTGCGGGGAAGCGTTGCCGGATCGCTTCGTCGGCGATGAAGATCCCTGCCATCCAGATCGGCGCTGCCGGTAACCCGCTGGCGACCGCCATCGCCGCGGTCCCGAGCGCTATCAGTACCGCGCACACCCCGGCGAGTCCGAGCCATGGCCATGGGCCGAACGCCGGGCCGAGCAGCGCGTCGAGCCATTTCAGTAGTGGCAGCATCCAGGCGAGACCGAACAGCAGCCCGTAGCCGAAACCAGCGCGTGCCCTTCGCCCGAGCAGCGCGGCTACCAGCAGGCCGAAGGCGATCGGGCTGAACCACCACAGGTGTCGTGGCGGGAAGCTCGCGTAGAGCAGCAGTCCCGCTGCGACCGCGGCGAGCATGCGAAGCCAGGTGGGGCCGCTCGGCACGCGGAGCTTCCGCCGTCGACGCGGTCTCCCTGCGAGTTCCTGGTCGTCGATCGCCGTGGCAGCTTGCACGCGGTCAGGGTACGGGCGTCGTTGTGGGACTCCCGTCAGCAACCATGGAACGGACATCGGGTGTGCTGCCGGGCACTACCATGAGGCCATGTCCGGCAGCAACCGTCCCGGCGTGCTGAGGTGGTTGTACTACGCCTACGGCGGCGGGCTGGGCACCAGGTACGCGCAGTGGGTGCTGCACGATCTCACCTGCCGCACCTGGGTGCTGCGTCATGCCTCGCGCACTGTGGTGCAGGCCGCACCGTCCTGCTTGCTGCTGCTGCTGCCCGGCCCGCTGTGGTTGCGTGCGTACCTGCCGGTGTTCGTGGTGATCGGTGCGTTGCTGGTCTCGCTACCGTGGGCCAACGAGCTGCGGGAGTACCGCCTTTACAAGCACGGCTTCATTCCCGAGCTTGTGCTGCGGCGGCATCGTGGCGACGATCCTCGGCGGTGACACTGCGGGGTGGGCGGATCGGCGACACACTGAACGGACCCGGCAATTCACGGAGGAGTCGACATGGCCGACAAGACGTATCGCGTGACCGAGATCGTGGGGACCTCCTCGGAAGGCGTCGACGACGCGATCAAAGGTGCGGTCAGTCGTGCCGCCCGGACGCTGCGGGGGCTGGATTGGTTCGAGGTGACCGAGATCCGCGGCCACATCTCAGATGGCGAGGTGGCGCACGTGCAGGTCGGCCTGAAGTTGGGTTTCGGCCTCGAATCGGGCTGACTCCGCCAGGTCCCGGTGGGTCGCATCCTCACGGGACGACGACGGTGCCCTCGGCGCGGGTGACGAGCAGCGGTGGGTCGAGCACGTCGGCGGAGGATGGGCCCCGGTCCGGTGCGCTGCGGCAGACGACCCTGGCCTCGAAGCTGATGCCCCGTGATCGGTTGCCGATGCGCCGCAGCGTGGCGGTCGCCTCGATCATGTCGCCCGCCTTGATCGGCGCGAGGAACTCCACGCTGGAATAGCCAGCGAAGAGCCCCTCGTCGCCGTCGGTGCGGATGGACAGCTCGGTCGCCACATCGCCGAACAGCCCGAGCCCGTATGCCCCGTCGACCAGCGCACCGCCATAATGCGCGTGCGAGTGCGGGACGTAGCCGCGGTGGGTGACCGAGAAGCCTTCGACGACCGCGCCGGTACTCACGAGTGAACCTCCTGGATCGCGTGCGCGAGGTAGCTGGCCACCTCGCCGGGGGTAGTTCCCCTGCCGAACACCCGGTCCACGCCGAGTTCGTCCGCCATCAGTGGGTCGAAGCGGGGGCCGCCTGCCACCAGCATCGGGCGGCGCGCGCCCATCGCCTCCCGGAAGGCCGCGGACATTTCCTTGGTGTTCTGAATGTGGGCGTCGCGTTGGGTGACGACCTGCGAGATGAGTACCGCGTCGGCCTTCTCGGCACGCGCGGTCTTCACCAATTGCGGCACACCCAGTTGCGCGCCGAGATTGATCACCCGGATTTCCCGGTAGTACTCAAGGCCCTTCTCCCCCGCGAAACCCTTGATGTTGAGGATCGCGTCGATGCCGACAGTGTGTGCGTCGGTTCCGATGCATCCGCCGATCACCACGAGCTTGCGGTGCAGTGTGCTTTTCACGGTGGTGTTCACCTCGTTTGGCGAGAGCAGCGGGAATTCCCGTTCCGCCACCACGATCTCGTCGAGGTCCACCAGGTGTTTCACCGAGCCGTAGACCACGAAGAAGCTGAAATCCGCGCCGATGGGATGGGAGTGCACCACCATCGCGGGTTCCATTCCCATCTTCGCGACCAGTTGCAGTGCCGCGCCGTCGGCGCGTGGGCCGTGTGGGACCGGCAGTGTGAAGGAGGTCTGCACCATGCCGTCGCCTGTGGTGTCGCCGTAAGGCCGGACGTATCGCTTCTCGCTCACCGGGCGCTCCCCTGTTCGAGCATCGAGGCTGCCGGGTTGCGGTAGCCCTCGGCCTTCTCGATGACGCCGTCGGCGCCCTTGCCGCCGTCCTTGGGGCGTTTCATGAGCCCGAAAGTGCCGTCGGCTATCGCGTCGAGCAGCCCGGCGTCGCCGCCATCGACGATGCGCTCCAGCAGGTCGACGGCCTCGCCGAGCACCTGGTGCGCCCGTTTGGCGATGAAGCCGTCCGGTGTGGGGCGGAAGTCCTCGTGCAGGTTGCCCGCCGCGTTCAGCACGTATTTGACGTTGCGCAGCGCGAGGTCGCGGTCGGAGAGAAACGGCGTCACCACGGCCTCGGTCATCATGCCGACAAGCAGGATGGACTGGCCGGTCAGCACGCCAGCCAGGTTGAAGAACCCGTCGAGCAGGTAGCCGAGGAAGACGTCGCCGGTCATGTGCTTCGTCGGCGGCATCCACTTCAGTGGCGCGTCGGGGAACAGCTCGCGCGCGAGCAGTGCGTGGGCCAGTTCCAGCCGGAACGAGTCGGGGATCTCGGGATTGATCTCGAACGCGTGCCCGAGGCCGAGTAGCTCGTCCGGCAGGCCCGCCTCGTGTGCGAAACGCTCGTTGAGCAGTTGGGAGACGGTGACGGTGTGGGCTTCGTCGACGGCGTCGGCGGTGGTGAGGTAGTTGTCCTCGCCGGTGTTGATGACGATACCGGCGCGGGCGTGTACCTGGCGGGAGAAGCGCTGGTCCACGAAGGTACGGATGGGGTTGATGTCGCGGAAGAGGATGCCGTACATGCAATCGTTGAGCATCATGTCGAGGCGCTGCATCCCGCCGAGCACCGCGATCTCCGGCATGCACAGGCCCGAGGCGTAGTTGGTGAGCCGGATGTAGCGGCCGACCTCTTTCGACACCTCGTCCAGCGCCGCGCGCATGATGCGGAAGTTCTCGCCGGTGGCGTAGGTGCCCGCGAAGCCGTGGTGGGTCGCGCCTTCCGGCACGTAGTCCAGCAGCGACTGCCCTGTGGAGCGGATGACGGCGATGATGTCGGCGCCAGCGCGGGCGGCACTGGCGGCCTGCACGACGTCTTCATCGATATCGCCAGTCGCTACGATCAGGTAGATCCACGGCCGTTGCGGCGGGTCGCCGATCGTCCGGACTAGCCGGTCGCGCTGCCGCCGATTGCGGTCGATGTTGCGCATACCGGTGGCGATGTGCTTGCGCGCCAAGGATTCCGCGCTGCGTTTCGCCCGTCCGATCGGCAGCGTGTACTGGATCTGGCCTGCCGCGGTGGCTTCAGCGAGTTCGGTGAGCGTGCCGATGTCGTGTTCGCGCAGCGCGTGGAACACCGGCAGCGCGGCGCCGTGTTCCAAACCGCAGTGTTCGGCCACGGTGTCGACTACCCGGTTGACCCACGGCACGTCCCCGGCGCGGTGACCGGTATCGGCGCCGGTGATGCCCGCGAGCCGCAGCGTGGCGCGCTCCACCGCGACCGTGGTGTGCGCGGTGGCCAGCCCGATCACCGGTTCCGCGGCGCGTGCGGCCAGCGACCGTGCACACTCGACCATCGCCCGGTCCAATCCGAGCATTCCGCTCACCACGTACCTCCCTTTCCGCAGGTCAGCAGCCGTGAGTACGTTCGTACGCTATAGCGTACGAACGTACTCACGGTGCGCTACCTGCGCTGTTGTAGATGACTTCGCCGCGGAGCACGGTGCGCATGCAGCTCGGTAGCTTCGCGACTTCGGTCAGGTCGGGCAGCGGCGGCACGCCCGCCCTGGGGTCGGTCGACCAGCGCTGCACGCGGGAATCCGGCGCAGCGGTCACCAGTCGCTCGGCGTCCCACACCGCGTAGGTTGCGGCTGCGCCCGGCACCAGGGTTCCGGTGTGCCCGTCCTGATCGCCGCCCGCTCGCCAGCCACCCCTGGTGTGCGCGGTGAACGCCGCGCGGGGTGAGATGCCCTGGCCTTCGGTGCGGTGGTGCACGGCGGCCCTGACGGTTGCCCATGGGTCGATTGGCGTGACCGGAGCGTCGGATCCGAACGCGAGCGGCATACCTGATGCGGCGACGGTCGCGAAAGGGTTCAGCGTCGTGCCGCGCGGTAGCCCGAGGCGGCGGGCGTATTGCAGGCGCTCGCCGCCCCATGCCGCGTCGAACAGCGGCTGCATCGAGGCGATCATGCCGAGCGCGGCGAGCCGTCGCGCGTCGTCGGCGTTGATCATCTCCA
This sequence comes from Sciscionella sp., assembly GCA_050700995.1. Lineage (GTDB taxonomy): Bacteria > Actinomycetota > Actinomycetes > Mycobacteriales > Pseudonocardiaceae > JBOHEL01. Next base: position 19,646 of record JBOHEL010000019.1, read on the forward strand.
GGTGTTCCAGCCTGTGGTGGCGGGCGGCCATGGCGGGCACCCCGACTATCTCCGCCGCGAGTTCGGCCGCCGCGACGACCTCGGCGATCCCCGCGTCACCGATCACGTGGAAGCCCGCCTGCATTCCGGCTCGTGTGCATGCCACGAGGTGTTCGGCGATCTGCTCCGCGTCGAGGTAGCGGGCGCCGGAGTTCGCCGGGTCGTCCGCGTAGGGCTCGCGCAGCGCCGCGGTGCGGGATCCTAGCGCGCCGTCGACGAAGAGGTCACCGCCCGCGCCGTGCGCTCCCAGGCGCCGCGCGGTTTCCACGCCGCCCAGTTCGCCCCAGTAGCCGATCACCTCCGGGGTGCCGGTTCGGCTGGCGAGTGTGAGCAGGTCGGTGAGGTCCTGCGGACTGGAGATGTCGGGACCCGCGCATTCGTGTACGCAGGCCACTCCTCGGGCCGCGGCGTGGCGGAGGAACGCGAGTTGCGCGGCGGCGCGGTCTTCGCCGGTGAGGGAGTCCTGGGCGGAGCGGCGCACATGGTGGTGTGCTTGCTTGCTCAGCGGTCCATCTTGGTGGTAGCCGTCGGCGTCGCGTGCTTGTGGTGCACGTTCGAGCAGTGCGGTGGACACCAGCGCGCTGTGCACGTCGATGCGGGAGAGGTATACCGCAGCGTCGCCTGCGGCGGCGTCGAGTTCGGCCCGCGACGGTGGTCGGGCTTCCGGCCAGGCGGTTTCCTCCCAGCCGTGGCCCCACACCGGCGCGCCGGGGTGCGCGGCGACGAAGGTGCGCAGCGTCGCGAGACATTCCGCGAGGGAGCGGCAGCCTGCCAGGTCGAGTCCGGCGAGTTGCAGGCCCGCAGAGGTGGCGTGCACGTGCGCGTCGACGAACGCGGGCGCCACGAACGCGCCGTGCAGATCGAGGTGTTCGGCGTTGGGGTGTAACGCTCGACCGGGAGCGTCCTGCCCGACCCAGGTCACCATTCCGCCAGTGACCGCCATCGCGGTGGCGTCGGGCGAGCCTGGTGAGTAGATCCTGCCGCCGGTCAACAGTTGGGTTTCAGACACAGCATTCACGCCTGCGCAGTCTGCCTGTCATGCCGGGCGAACAGCGCTCGCACCCCTGCTTCCTCGCGCACCAACCGCAACGCGAGTTCGGCGTGGCCCGGCACGTAGCCGTTGCCGATCAGCATCTCGACATCGGCGACCAGCCCTTCGGCTCCCAGTGCCGCGGCCGAGAACGATGTCGCCATTGAGAAGAACACCACGGTGCCGCCCGTCGCGGTGGCCAGGATGGCGCCGTGTTCGCATCCGGCGACATCGACGCACACCACGGTGACATCGGCGGGTCGACCAACCGCGTCGGCGACGGCCATCGGATGACGTGCGTCGGCGAGCACCACCTCGTCGGCCAGTCCGGCTGCCCGCACGGCTTCGGCTTCGGCTGCGGTGGGCACCAGTGCGACGAGTTCCCCGGCTCCCGCACGGCGTGCCGCGGCCAGCGAGAGTGAGCCGGACTTGCCGCCACCGCCGAGCACGCACGCCCTGGGGGGCCTGCCGAGTTCGGTGGCCTTGCGGGTGACGATCCGGCTGGTGAGTGCCGGGGCGCCGCACACGTCGAGCACCGATAGGGCGAGGGATTCCGGCAGGTCGGTGGGCAGTACCGCGGCCAGCGAGCGGGGGAAGAGCACCGCGGTGCCGGTGCAGGGCACCTGCTCGGAGCGGCCGTCCCAGTCTGCGAGGCCGTCGGAGATGCGCAGTGGGGTGAGTGTCAGCGAGATCAGCGTTGCGACACGATCGCCGACGTGCAGTCCCGTGCTCGACTCCGATGCTATTTCGCGCACGGTGCCCAGCAGCATCCCCCCAGAGCCGGTGACTGGGTTCTGCATCTTGCCGCGCCGCCGGATGATCTCGACCACGGCCGTGCGCAGCGCCTCCCCGGTGCCGTGAGTCTCGCGTAGTTGCCGGTAGGACGCGGCGTCGAGGTTGAGGCGGTCCACGTCGAGCAGCACCTCGCCCGGCCGCAGCACCGGCTCCGCATCTAGCCGGTCCGCCTGCTGTGGTAGTACGCCGGCCTGCTGCAGCACCCGGTGCAGCCCGATGGGCGATGGCTCTTGCTGCGTCACACGGACTCCCGGAAGTTTTACGGCAGACTGACAATATGAGAGCATAACTTCACGCCCACCCGAGCGCGAGGAGTAGGTATGACTGCGATTCACGAGATCGCGATAGCCGAAGCCACCGCCCCACAACTGCGCGGCCAGCCCTACAGCTACCGGCGGCACGAGCTGGTGGAACCGGACTGGCGCCGGTTCCCCGGCTGGGCGGACGTGACCGAGGCGCAGTGGCGGGACGCGCAGTGGCAGCGAGTGCACTGCGTAAAGAACATCCGCCAGCTTCGAGGTGTGCTCGGCGAGCAGCTCGACGAGCGGTTCTACGCCGACCTGCTCGCCGACCAGCAGCAGATGGCCACGATGTCGATGCTGCTGCCACCGCAGATGCTTAACACCATGGCACCACGCGCGGCAGGCGCGGAGCTGACGGAGGCGTTCTACGCCGACCCGATCCGCCGCTACATGCTGCCGGTGCGTAGCGACCGCGAGACCCGGTGGCCGAGCCACCCACACGCGGAGCGCGACTCACTGCACGAGGCGGAGATGTGGGCGGTGGAGGGTCTCACCCACCGCTACCCCACCAAGGTGCTCGCCGAACTGCTCTCCACCTGCCCCCAGTACTGCGGGCACTGCACCAGGATGGACCTCGTCGGCAACTCCACGGAGCAGGTCACCAAGCATAAGCTGGCGTTGAAGCCGGTGGACCGCCAGGACGCCATCATCGACTACCTTAAACGCACCCCCGGTGTGCGGGACGTGGTGGTCTCCGGCGGCGATGTCGCGAACGTGCCGTGGCATCAGCTCGAGGCGTTCCTGATGCGGCTGATGGACATCGACACCGTGCGTGACATCCGGCTCGCCACCAAGGCGCTGGCCGGGCTGCCGCAGCACTGGCTGCAGCCGAAGATCGTGGAAGGTCTGGAGCGGGTGGCACACACCGCGCAGCGCCGTGGTGTCAACCTTGCCATCCACACCCACATCAACCATGCGCAGTCGGTGACCCCGCTGGTCGCCGAGGCGGCCCGCACCGCGCTGCAGGTCGGCGTCCGCGACGTGCGCAACCAGGGGGTGCTGATGCGTGGGGTGAACGCCACCCCCGAATCGCTGCTCGACCTGTGTTTCGCGCTGCAGGACGAGGCGAACATCCTGCCGTATTACTTCTACATGTGCGACATGATCCCGAACGCCGAGCACTGGCGGGTGGCAGTGTTCCAGGCGCAGCAGCTGCAGCACGCGATGATGGGCTACCTGCCTGGCTACGCGACGCCGCGAATCATCTGCGATGTGCCCTACGTCGGCAAGCGCTGGGTGCACCAGCTCGCCGAGTACGACCGCGAGCGCGGCATCTCTTACTGGACGAAAAACTACCTCACCAGCATCGAGCTGGACGACTCCGAGGCGCTGGATCGGCGCTACCCGTACTACGACCCGATCTCCACACTCCCCGCCGCCGGCCAGCAGTGGTGGTCAAATCACCACCCGTGACAGCGTTTCGCCGCCGAAGCGCCCTGACGGCGGGTAGTGCGGGAGCCAGGTCGACCCACAAGCGAAGTAGTTTTCCGAAAGTGCCGCCCTAAGTACACGAT
>JBOHEL010000020.1:0-23033 GCA_050700995.1 Sciscionella sp.
TCATCGACTTAGGTGTCGATACCCGCGAAGAGGCTGGTTGGTTGCACAACCGCGGGCTGCGGGTGATCACGGCGCATCACCGCCTTGAGCTGGAATGGCCGGAGCTCGCGACCTTCCCGCCCTACGGCGTGGTCCGTCCCCGCCAGGACTTCGACGAGATGCTGGCCCGCACCGCGCAGCGGGCAGGTGCCAGGATGCTGCAGGAGACCAACGTCACTGGCGCCATCACCGACGATCGCACCGGTCGGGTCCTCGGCGTAAAGGCGAAGGTCGGCAAGGACAAGCAGCCGGTGACCTACCGGGCGCCGCTGGTGCTCGGATGCGACGGGGTCTCGGCGCGGCTGGCGCTCTCGGTCGGGCTCGGCAAGCGCGAGGACCGGCCGATCGGTGTCGCCGTGCGCCGCTACTACGCCAGCCCGCGTTCCAAGGACGACTACCTGGAGTCGCATCTGGAGTTGTGGGACCGCAGTGACCCGGCCAATCCCACACTGCTGCCCGGCTACGGCTGGATCTTCGGAATGGGAGACGGCACCTCGAACGCAGGTCTCGGCATCCTGTCCACATCGAAAGCCTTCGGTAACACAGATTACCGCGCGCTGATGCGTTCCTGGCTGGACGGTACGCCGCAGGAGTGGGGCTTCCGTGATGAGAACGCGGTCGGCAAGATTGGTGGCGCCGGGCTCCCGATGGGTTTCAACCGCACCCCGCACTACCGGGACGGGCTGCTGCTCGTCGGCGACGCGGGCGGCATGGTCAACCCGTTCAACGGCGAGGGCATCGGCTACGCCATGCAGTCCGCCAAGATCGCCGCACAGTGCGTCGTGCAGGCCATGGCACGCCAGGACGGCCCATCGAGGGAGCGCGCACTACATGGCTACTCGCTGGCCGTCAAGCAGTCGCTCGGCAGCTATTACCGGCTCGGCAACATCTTTTCGAAACTGATCGGCAACCCCAAGGTGATGAAGCTCGCAACGCGGCACGGCCTGCCGAGGGAGCAGGTCATGCGGCTGGTGCTCAAGCTGCTCGCCGGTCTGTACGACACTCGCGACGGCGACTTCTACGACCGCACCATCACTGCCATCACGAAGATCACGCCAAGCGCGTGAACCGTGATGGGTGTTGACTGGTGGCATGGCATTGCACGGTGAGTATGAACCCAGTTCCCAAAAGTGGGTCCGCGACCAGGTAGAGCTGTACGAAGGGTCAGGAGGTACCGATGGCACCACGATGCGCGGTATGCCGGTGATCGTGATGACCAACAAGGGTGCCAAATCGGGCAAAATTCGCAAGACGCCGTTGATGCGGGTCGAGCGCGACGGTCGCTACGCGGTCGTTGCGTCGAAGGGTGGCGCGCCGACGCACCCGGTGTGGTACTACAACCTGCTCGCCGACCCGCACGTCGAGTTGCAGGACGGCCCTGTCAAGCAGGACATGACGGCGCGCCAGGTCACCGGCGACGAGAAGGCAACCTGGTGGGAGCACGCGGTCGCGGCCTTCCCCGACTACGCCGACTACCAGCAGAAGACCGATCGCGAGATCCCGGTCTTCGTGCTCGAACCGGCCGGCTAACCCTCGACCGTGAGTACTTTCCACGGTTATAGCCGTGGAAAGTACTCACGGTGTATCGGGTGAAAGGTAGCCGCGTCGCCCGGCGAAAGTTTCCATGTGGGTGAGTACCACGGAGTCGGGTACCAGTGTGGTCATCCGATGAAGTGCGGGCCCGAGCGGGGGGCGGCAGTGGATCGCGCGGCCGATTGCCGCTGACTCCCGCACGATTCGCCGCACCACAGGTCGCCGCATCGACTCGTACCGCGCGAAGGCCGAGGCGATCGGGCCACCGTACGTGATGAGGCGAGCGAGCACGGCGGCGTCCTGCAGTGCCTGGCATCCGCCCTGCCCGAGGTGCGGCCGCATGGGATGGGCGGCATCGCCGATCAGCGTGACCTGCCCGACCGACCAGCGCTCGGGCAGGTGCCGGTCATAGATGTCGTGGCGAAGCACTACCTCCGGATCGGTCGAGGCGAGCAGTTCGCCGATCGGTGCGTGCCAGGAGGCGAAGCGCCGCGCCAGATACGCGAGCTCACCCGTGGGCGCGCGCCCGCCCTCGGGACCGCGTTCGGTCGCGAACCAATATGTGCCATGCGCACCGAGTGGCATGAAGCCGAACTCACTGCTTGGCCCCCAGGTCTCACCAGGTTCGGTATCGGCGAGGCTGACCCCGGCGACCCCACGCCATGCGGTGTAGCCGGCGTATCGAGGGGCGCGGTGCGAGCCGAGCTGCCTTGCGACTACAGAACGGACGCCATCCGCGCCCACCACGGCAGCGGCGGCCACCGACGAGCCGTCCGCGAGTGTCACCGCGAGCTCGGCGGTCTCGACCCGCCGCACAGCGCTGGCCAGGTGAATCGCCGCCGGGTCGACGGCGGAGGACAGCACGCCAAGCAAGGCCGCGCGGTGGATCGCGATCAGCGGTTCGCCGAGAGCGGCCTCGGCGCGGGTGCGGTCGATCGTGCGCAACCGCCGTCCGTCGGGACGTCGGATCGCGCCGGAGGCGGCACCACCACCGGCTTCCCGTACCTGCCTGCCGAGGCCGATGTCGTCGAGGGCCGCGAGTGCGTTCGGCCACAGCGAGATGCCTGACCCCGTTGTCGTCAGCTGGTCGCGCTCCTCGAAGACGACAGCAGACCGGCCGCGGCGCTGTAGTGCGGCCGCAAGCGCGAGGCCACCGATACCCGCGCCCACAATCACGATCGGCTTCACGCCGCGCTCGCTCATCTGCCGATCCCATCACCTTGCGCTGGAACTCGCTGGTGCGGCAACGCCACAGGCAACCCGATGCCCGAAATGCGTGTCTTATATCACAAGATCAACTCTTGTGGGCCGGGGCGCCACCGTACTTTCCCTGTTCAGGCAGGGGAAGTTGGTCATCCTGCGCTGTTGATCGTCTCGCTAAGGGGGGTGGCGCGTGCCTGGGAGGGTGGTCTTACACTGCACCTAGTTTGTGAAGCAGTTCACAACCGGCCCGTTAGCGCTTGTGAACGGCTTCACGAGCTGCCGAACGGTACGAGCAAGGGAAGGACGGAGCCAACGGTGTCTTACCTCCCGATTCTGTTGCTGTCCGCGCTCGGTGCGGGCATCGCGCTGTTCTCGGTCGCGATCTCCGGTGTCACCGGGCCTAAGCGCTACAACAGAGCGAAGGCAGAGGGCTACGAGTGCGGCATCGAGCCATCGCCGCAACCGGTGGTCGGCGGCGGGCGGATGCCCGTGGCCTACTACCTGACCGCGATGCTGTTCATCCTCTTCGACATCGAGATGGTGTTCCTCTACCCCTTCGCGGTGACCGCGGACGCCCTCGGCCTGTTCGGGGTGGTCGAGATCGTGCTGTTCGTGGCGACCGTCGGTTTCGCGTACGCCTACGTCTGGCGACGGGGCGGCCTCGATTGGAACTAAGGATGTCTCAGCGAGTCGGAGGTAGCTGATGGGACTCGAAGAAAAACTCCCGAACGGCATCCTGCTCGCCAGCGTGGAGAAGTTGATTAACTGGGCAAGGAAGAGCTCGCTGTGGCCCGCGCAGTTCGGGCTGGCGTGCTGCGCGTTCGAGATGATGGCTATCGGCAGCCCGCGCTTCGACGTGGCCCGGTTCGGCATGGAGCGGTTCTCGGCATCGCCACGGCAGGCCGACCTCATGATCGTCGCGGGACGGGTGTCGAACAAGATGGCTCCGGTGTTACGCCAGATCTACGACCAGATGGCCGAGCCCAAGTGGGTGCTCTCGATGGGTGTGTGTGCGTCGACGGGCGGGATGTTCAACAACTACGCCATCGTGCAGGGCGTTGATCATGTCGTGCCGGTTGACATCTACCTGCCAGGCTGCCCGCCGCGGCCGGAGATGCTGCTGGACGCGATCCTCAAGCTGCATGCCAAGATCGCGGATGAGCCGCTCGGCCCGGTACGCGCGGCGCTGAAGGCCGGCAGTGGACAGCATACGGTGCTTCAGCCGTCCTCGGTGAAGTTCGCCACGCAGCGCAACGCCGGGAAGTTCCTCGGGCCGCGCGATCCGAGCCATGCCGGTGAGCTGACCGGGGGAGGGTCGGAGTGAGCGAGCAGCAGCGGCCGGTTCCCGGCGATGAGCAGTCCAGCGCCGAACGGCAGGCAGGCGGCCTTGAACCGCGAGCGAACGGCACTGCCGCCGCGGATTTCAAGCAGCCGGCATCCGGCAAATCACGGCAGGGTATGTTCCAGGTCGCGGGGTCGGGGGACACCTCCGGTTTCGGCGGCCTACACCTGCCGGTACACGTGCCAGCCCCCGCGGAGCGGCCCTACGGTGGCTGGTTCGACGAGTTCGCCGACCAGCTCTTCGCGGCCATGGCGGAGCGGGAGATTCCGGCCGAGGCGATCGGGCAGATCAGCATCGATCGTGGCGAGATCACCTGCTACGTGCTGCCGGAACATCTCGTCGCGCTGTGCTGGATGTTGCGCGACGACGCGGGCCTGCGGTTCGAGCTGTGCAACTCGGTGTCGGGCGTGGACTACGGCGTCGACACTGCCCAGCGGCTGCACTCCGTGTACCACCTGATGTCGATGACCTACCGCCGCCGCATCCGGCTGCAGGTGGCGATCGACTGGCCGAACCAAGCCGGGAGCATGCCGACCGTGCCGTCCATCGTGAAGGTTTATCCCACGGCGGACTGGCAGGAGCGGGAGGCCTTCGACATGTTCGGCATCGTGTACTCCGGGCACCCCGCGCTGACCAGGATCCTGATGCCCGACGACTGGCAGGGGCACCCGCAGCGCAAGGATTATCCACTGGGCGGGATCCCGATCGAGTACAAGGGCGCTGAGATACCGCCGCCCGACGAGCGGAGGTCCTACTCATGACCACCCACGACGAGGCCTACGCCAGTTCCAGGGAGACCACCGAGGGGCGCGTCTACACGGTCACCGGTGGTGACTGGGACGAACTGGTGTCCGACGCGATGGCCGACGAGCGGATCGTGATCAACCTCGGGCCCTCGCACCCCTCGACCCACGGTGTGCTGCGGCTCGTGGTCGAGCTTGAGGGTGAGACGGTCACGCAACTGCGTGTGGTGGTCGGCTACCTGCACACCGGGATCGAGAAGAACTGCGAGTACCGGACGTGGACCCAGGCCGTCACCTTCCTCACCCGGGCCGACTATCTCTCGCCGATCGGTAACGAGACCGGGTACTGCCTCGGGGTTGAGAAGCTGCTAGGCGTCACGGTTCCCACCAGGGCCCAGGTGATCCGGGTGTTGTTGCTGGAACTGAACCGGATGAGCTCGCACTTCGTCTTCCTGGCCACCGGTGGGATGGACCTCGGTTCCACTACCGCCATGACCTACGGTCTGCGCGAGCGCGAGGAAGTGCTTCGGGTGCTGGAGTTCATCACCGGGCTCCGGATGAACCACGCGTTCATCCGGCCAGGCGGGGTGGCGCAGGACCTTCCTGACGGCTACGAGGAAGCCATCCGGTACATGCTGAAGCTGGTCGACGAGCGGCTGCCGCAGTACGACAAGCTCTTCACCGGTCAGCCGATCTGGCGCAACCGGCTCTCCGGCGTCGGCGTGCTGCCGCTGGACGCCTGCCTCGCGCTCGGCGTGACGGGGCCGGTGCTGCGCTCGGCGGGGCTGCCGTGGGATCTGCGCAAGGTGGAGCCCTACAGCGGCTATGAGGACTACGAGTTCGAGGTGCCGACCTCGACCGACGCGGATGCCTTCGCGCGGTATCTGCTGCGGCTGGAGGAAATCCGGCAGTCGATGCGGATAGTCGAGCAGTGCTTGGCGCGGCTGGAGCCGGGGCCGGTGATGGTCGCGGACGCGAAAATCGCCTGGCCCGCGCAGCTCTCCGTCGGCACTGACGGGCTCGGCAACTCACTTGCCCACGTCCGCAAGATCATGGGCCAGTCCATGGAATCGCTGATCCACCACTTCAAGCTGGTGACCGAAGGTTTCCGGGTACCGGCGGGGCAGGTGTACTCGGCGATCGAGTCGCCGCGCGGCGAGATCGGCTACCACCTCGTTTCCGACGGCGGTACCAGGCCGATGCGGGTGCACGTACGGGATCCGAGCTTCATCAACCTGCAGGCGGCACCCGCGATGTGCGAGGGTGGGCTGCTCGCCGATGCGATCGCCTCGCTCGCCTCGCTCGACCCGGTGATCGGAGGGACTGATCGGTGATGGCTTTTGACGCCGAGATCACGATCAAGGCGCGGGAGATCATGGCGCGCTACCCGCAGACACGTTCCGCGCTGCTGCCGATGTTGCACCTGGTGCAGTCGGTAGAGGGGTATGTGAGCGGCGACGGCATCGCGTTCTGCGCCGAGCAGCTGGGACTCTCGCATGCCGAGGTGTCCGCCGTGGTTACCTTTTACACCATGTACAAGCGCGAGCCGTGCGGTGAGCACCTGGTCAGCGTGTGTACCAACACGCTGTGCGCGGCGCTCGGCGGCGACGCGATCTACGACTGGTTGCGGGACCATCTCGGTGTCGATCACGAGGAAACCGTTGGCACGCCTGGTGAACCAGGCTCCGTGACGTTGGAGCACGCGGAGTGCCTTGCTGCCTGCGACCTCGCTCCCGTGCTGCAGGTCGACTACGAGTACTTCGATGACCAGACAAAGGAATCCGCGGTCGCGCTGGTGGACGCGTTGCGGCGCGGCGAGAAGCCGGTACCGAGCAGAGGTGCCCCGCTTACCGACTTCAAGACCACCGAACGCCAGCTCGCCGGGTTCTTCGAGGACGAGGCGCCCCTGGAATCCACTGTGGATGGTCCGTCGTACGCGGCGGAGACGGTGCGTGGAGCCGCATTGGCAGCCGAGCGCGGTTGGACCGCGCCCGCGCTTCCCGAGGACGCGCCGCTGCCGGTCGTTGAGGAGGCCAAGTGACTGATCCGCTGACTCCGGTTCTCACCAAGCGTTGGCTGTCTCCGCGATCCTGGCGAATCGACACCTACCGGCGCCTTGAGGGGTATGTGGCGCTGCCAAAAGCCTTGAAAGGCACCCCGGAACAGCTGGTGGCGCTCATCAAGGAGTCCGGCTTGCGCGGTCGTGGCGGCGCCGGGTTCCCGGCAGGCGTGAAGTGGGGTTTCATGCCGCCGAACGAGGACAAGCCGCATTACCTAGTGATCAACGCCGATGAGGGTGAACCGGGCACCTGTAAGGATATCCCGCTGATGATGGCCGACCCTCACTCACTGATCGAGGGTTGCGTCATCGCCGCGTACGCGATGCGGTCGCATCACTGCTTCATCTACGTGCGCGGCGAGGCGCTGCACTGCTACCGCAGGATGCACCAGGCGGTTCGTGAGGCCGAGGCGGCGGGGTACCTCGGCAGGGACATCCTCGGCTCCGGGTTCGACCTGGAGATCACTGTGCATGCGGGCGCGGGCGCGTATATCTGCGGCGAGGAAACCGCGCTGCTCGATTCGCTGGAAGGTAAGCGGGGGCAGCCGAGGTTGAAGCCGCCGTTCCCCGCCGCCGCAGGGTTGTACGGCCAGCCGACGACGATCAACAATGTGGAGACGATCGCGAGTGTGCCGTTCATCGTGCTCGGCGGTGCTGAGTGGTTCCGGCGCATGGGTAGGGAGAAGTCGCCAGGCCCCAAGATTTTCTCGGTCTCCGGCCACGTAGAGCTGCCTGGCCAGTACGAGGCTCCGATGGGCACAACACTGCGGGAGCTACTGGTGTTGGCAGGTGGGATGAAGGACGGTATCCCGCTGAAGTTCTGGACCCCTGGTGGATCCTCCACGCCGATGTTCACCTCGGCGCACATGGACACCCCATTGGACTTCGAGGGCGCCGCTGAGGCCGGCTCGATGTTGGGGACGACCGCGATCCAGGTCTTCAACGAGACCGTGTCGGTGCCGTGGGCGGTGATGAAGTGGACGCAGTTCTACGAGCACGAGTCCTGCGGCAAATGCACCCCGTGCCGGGAGGGCACGTACTGGTTGGCGAAGGTACTTGAGCGGTTGGTGGGTGGGCACGGCACGCCCGAGGACATCGACACCATGCTTGACGTCTGTGACAACATCCTTGGCCGCTCCTTCTGCGCCCTCGGCGACGGCGCGGTTTCCCCTATCACCAGCGGTATCCAGTACTTCAAGCAGGAGTTCCTCGACCTCTGCGAGCAGAACGCCGCACCACCCGCACCACACTCCGTCGAAGAACCCAACCTGGCAGGGGTGAGCTGAAAGTGGCTCTTGTGCAAAAGAGTGGGCTGAAAGTGGCTCTTGTGTCGCTCTATGGAACAAGAGCCACTTTCAGCAGCCCTGCTAGGGAGGCAACATGACCGCCGTGACCCAGCGCGGGGATGCGCCGCCGGTGCCAGAAGGGCATGTCCGGCTGACCATCGACGGTATCGAGGTCGACGCGCCGAAAGGTGAGTTGATCATTCGGGTGGCCGAGCGGATGGGCATCGAGATCCCCCGATTCTGCGACCACCCGTTGCTCGACCCTGCTGCCGCGTGCAGGCAGTGCCTCGTCGAGGTCGAGATGAACGGCAGGCCAATGCCTAAGCCGCAGCCCTCCTGCGCCATCACGGTTGCCGACGGCATGGTCGTCAAGACGCAGCACACCTCCAAGGTCGCCGACAAGGCGCAGGAAGGTGTGATGGAGCTGCTGCTGATCAACCATCCGCTGGACTGCCCGATCTGCGACAAGGGCGGCGAGTGCCCGCTGCAGAACCAGGCGATGCGCAACGGGCGCGCGGACTCCCGCTTCCGCGACACCAAGCGCACCTTTCCTAAGCCGATCCCGGTGTCCACACAGATCCTGCTCGACCGCGAGCGCTGCGTACTTTGCCAGCGCTGCACCCGCTTCTCCGACGAGATCGCGGGTGACCCGTTCATTGATCTGCTTGAACGCGGTGTGCACCAGCAGGTCGGGATCGCCGAGGGCAAGCCGTTCCAGAGCTACTACTCCGGCAACACCATCCAGATCTGCCCGGTCGGCGCGCTCACCAGCGCCGCGTACCGGTTCCGCTCCCGCCCGTTCGATCTTGTCTCCACCCCGAGCGTCTGCGAGCACTGCGCCTCAGGGTGCGCGCAACGAACGGACTGGCGGCGCGGCAAGGTGATGCGGCGGCTGGCCGGAGACGACCCGGAAGTCAACGAGGAGTGGAACTGCGACAAGGGCCGCTTCGCGTTCACCTACGCCACCGCCTCCGACAGGTTCACCCGGCCGATGGTGCGGGACCGGGAGTCGGGCAAGCTGATGGAATCCTCATGGACCGAGGCGATGCGTATCGCGGCTGAGGGCCTTGCCGCCGCACGAGATGCCAGCGGTGCCGCTGTGCTCACCGGCGGCAGGCTGACATGCGAGGACGCATACGCCTACGGCAAGTTCGCTCGCATTGCCCTGCATACCAATGACATCGACTTCCGTGCCAGGCCGCATTCCGCGGAGGAACTCCAGTTCCTCGCGTCCCACGTGGTCGGCACGACGCCGGATGACGTCAGTTACGCCGATCTGCAGAACGCGGGAACGGTGTTGTGTGTGGCGTTCGAGCCGGAGGAGGAATCGCCGATCGTGTTCCTGCGGCTGCGTAAGGCAGCGCGGCAGCACGGCGCCAAGATAGTCCATATCGGACAGTTCTCGACAGGGTCGGTCCGCAAGACCTTCGGCGAGCTGCTGGCCTGTCAGCCGGGCGGTGAGGCCACGGCCCTCAGCAAGCTACCGGATGATGTCGTAAAATCCCTGGCGGGCGGGGTCATTCTGCTGGGCGAGCGGGCCGCAGAGATCACCGGCCTGCCAACTGCGGCGCGCATACTCGCCGAGCGGACCGGCGCCAAGCTTGCGTGGATCCCGCGCCGGGCGGGAGAACGCGGAGCGCTGGACGCCGGTGCGGTTCCGACCCTGCTGCCCGGCGGCAGGCCAGTGAGCGAGGCCGACGCTCGTGCCGAGATGGAGCGGGCGTGGCGGCTGGCGCCGGGAGCGCTGCCCGCCGAGGACGGCAGGGATACCGCCGCGATCCTGGCAGCTGCGGCGCGCGGGCAGCTCTCCGCGCTGGTTGTCGGTGGCGTCGATCCACTCGACCTACCTGATCCCGCGCTTGCCGAGCGAGCACTCGCGGTCACCGATTTCGTGCTGAGCCTGGAGATGCGGCCATCAGTGGTGACCGAACACGCCGACGTGGTGCTGCCGATCGCACCCGCCGTTGAGTGTTCCGGCAGCTACCTCAACTGGGAGGGCAGGCGTAGGCGGTTCGGTACCACACTGGAAGGCACCGGCGCGCTGCCGGACTGCCGGGTACTCGACACGCTCGCCATCGAGATGGACGTGGACATCTACACCACGACACCCGACGCGGTAAGCATGGAGATCGACAGGCTCGGCAGCTGGCGAGGGCAGCGCGTCAACCCACCGGGAGTGGCGGCGCGTCAACCAGCCGTGCCCGGTGAGGGGCAGGCGTTGCTCGCGACATGGCGGCGGCTGCTTGACAGCGGCTCGATGCAGGCCAATGAACCGCACCTGGCAGGAACCGCGCGGGAAGTCACGGCATTGCTCTCCTCAGCGACAGCCGAGCGGTTGGGACTCCACCTCGGTGAGCAGGTCACGGTGAGTGTCGAGCGGGGCGAGATCACACTTCCCACGGCGGCAGCCGACCTGCCGGACGGCGTGGTGTGGCTACCTGCGAACTCGCCAGGTTCCTCGGTGCGGACGGCGCTCGGTGTTGGTCACGGAGCAGTGGTCAGGGTCACGCCTAGCGGCGTGGAAGGAGCGCAGCGGCCATGAATCTCGCCACCAACGGTGACACGGCGGCACTGCTCGCGGGTGATCCGGTATGGCTAAGCCTGATCAAGGCTGTGGTCATCTTCGCGTTCCTGATGCTGATGACACTGTTCATGATCTGGGCGGAGCGCAGGTTACTCGGCAAGATGCAGCATCGGCCCGGCCCGAACCGGGTCGGGCCGTTCGGGCTGCTGCAATCGCTGGCAGACGCGCTGAAGCTCGGGCTCAAGGAAGATGTGCTGCCCAAGCTTCGTGACCGCATCGTGCACTTCGTCGCACCGGTGATCGCGGCGACTCCCGCATTCGTCGGACTCTCCGTGATCCCGATGGGCGGTCACGTCTCGATGTGGGGCCACCAGACCGCCCTGCAGCTGGCCGACCTTCCGGTCGGCGTGCTGGTGTTGCTGGCGGCCTCCTCAGTGGGTGTCTACGGCATCGTGCTCGGTGGCTGGGCGTCCGGATCGCCGTACCCACTGCTCGGCGCGTTGCGCTCGGCGGCTCAGGTGATCTCCTACGAGGTGGCGATGGGCCTGTCCATCGTGGCGGTCGTGCTTTTCTCCGGTTCACTGTCCACAGGGGACATCGTGGAATCGCAGGCACACGGCTGGTACTTCTGGATGTTGCCTGTCAGTTTCGTGATCTACCTAATCTCCATGGTCGGCGAGACCAACCGTGCGCCGTTCGACCTGGCCGAGGCGGAATCCGAGCTTGTCGCAGGTTTCCACACCGAGTACTCCTCGATGAAGTTTGCGATGTTCTTCCTAGCCGAGTACATCAACATGGTCACCGTCTCGGCGTTCGCCACCACGCTCTTTCTCGGCGGCTGGCGGGCACCGTGGCCGATCTCGCTGTGGGGTGGTGCGAACTCCGGTTGGTGGGGCCTGCTCTGGTTCTTCATCAAGATGATGATCCTGCTGTTCTGCTTCATCTGGCTGCGCGGCACACTGCCGAGGATGCGTTATGACCAGTTCATGAAGCTGGGATGGAAAGTGCTCGTCCCGATCAACCTGGTGTGGATCGTTGCCGTGGTCGCGGTGCGGGAGATCGGCAGGGCGGGCAATGTCACGCCGAGGGTCTTCCTGATCATCGGTGGTGTGGTCGTTGTGCTGCTGATCGCACTGGCCCTGCTGCTGCCCTCCCGCGAGGCCGAGCCGGATGACGAGAGGGTGTGGCTCACCGGTGGCGGGCACCCCGTTCCGCCGCTTGACCTCGCCGTTCCGAAGGTCCCCCCTCGACGTAAGCCAGTTCCCACCAAGCGCCGCGAGCCCGCTGAGGTCGGCGCAGGGAAGGAGGACGATCATGAGCGCATTTGATCCGATCAAGGGGTTCGGTGTCACGTTCCGCACGATGTTCAAGCACGTGGTCACCGAGCAGTACCCGGAGGACTACCGGCCGACAGCTGCCCGCTATCACGGCAGGCACCAACTCAACCGGCACCCCGACGGGCTGGAGAAGTGCGTTGGCTGCGAACTGTGCGCGTGGGCCTGCCCGGCCGACGCGATCTTCGTGGAGGGCGGGGACAACACCGAGGAGGCTCGGTACTCCCCAGGTGAGCGCTACGGGCTCGACTACCAGATCAACTACTTGCGCTGCATCGGTTGTGGGCTGTGTGTCGAGGCTTGCCCGACGCGCTCGCTGACGATGACGAACTTCTACGAGATGGCCACGGACAACCGTCAGGATCTGATCCTGACCAAGGAGCAGCTGATGGCGCCGCTGCTGCCTGGCATGGAGGCGCCGCCGCATCCGATGCGGCTCGGCGATGACGAGCGGGACTACTACGTCAACGGTCCCGAGATGGCACGCAAGGCCGGGGTACCGGAAGGTTCGCTTCCGGAGAACAGCCCGGAGGAGGTGTGAGGATGACTGTTCACACTGCGCTGACCTGGGCCGCGGGCGCAGGCGTCCAGATCGGTACCGGCGAGGAATGGGCCTTCTGGATTCTCGGGCCGCTGGCGCTCATCGGTGCGCTCGGGATGCTGTTCTCCTCCGGTGCGGTGCATTCGGCCTTGTGGCTTGCGTTGACGATGCTGTGCCTCGGAGCGCTGTACCTGGTGCAGGAAGCACCATTCCTTGGCTTCGTGCAGATCATCGTCTACACCGGCGCGATCATGATGCTATTCCTGTTCGTGCTGATGTTGGTCGGCAAGGACGCATCCGACTCAGTCGTCGAAGTGCTGCGGGGGCAGCGGTTCTGGGCAATCGTGCTTGGCGTCGGCGTTGCCTGCCTGCTTGTCGGCGGCGTGGCGCAGGGCCTGCTGCAGGTGACACCTGCGGGGTTGGCAGCACAGAACGCCACCGGCGGTGGGCAGCCTGGCAACGTCGGCAATATCGGCAAGCTGATATTCACCCACTTCCTGTTCCCGTTCGAACTGACCTCGGCCCTGCTGATCACTGCGGCGGTGGGTGCGATGGTGTTCACCCATGCCGGACGCAGGCGCAGCGTCCGCACCCAGCGGGAGATGGTCAACGCGCGGTTCCGTGGTGAGCATGCGCGGCCCTCGCCGCTGCCCGGCCCCGGGGTTTTCGCGACGGCCGATTCGGTGGCCACGCCCGCGCTGCTGCCCGACGGCTCGGTAGCCCCCGAATCGTTGTCGGCGCTGATCGACTCGACAGACCTCGACCAGTTCCGTGCCGAGCAGGACGAGGTCGCGGGCAAAGCGATCGGTCCCGCGCTGTCAGATGTTGACGCCCACGAGCTGGCGCCAGAAGGGGAGGCACGACGATGACCCCGACCTATTACCTCATCCTGTCCGCCGTACTGTTCTCGCTCGGCGCGGTCGGGGTGCTGGTGCGTCGCAATGCGATCGTGGTGTTCATGTGCATCGAGCTGATGCTCAACGCGGTGAACCTGACGCTGGTCACCTTCTCCCGCATCAACGGCGACCTGCATGGCCAGGTGATGGCGTTCTTCGTGATGGTGGTCGCGGCGGCAGAGGTCGTGGTCGGCCTGGCGATCATCATGGCTATTTTCCGTACTCGCCGGTCCGCTTCGGTGGACGACCCGAACTTGCTGAAGTACTGAGGCATAAGTACTCAAGAGAATGTGGAGCCGCGACATGGTGCATGCCGCAAGCGGTGTGGGTTCGCTCGCATGGTTGCTGCTGGCGCTGCCTGCCTTCGGGGCGCTGGTGCTGCTACTGGGCGGGCGCCGCACCGACCGGTGGGGTCACCTGCTGGGCTGCGCGACGGTGGTCGCCGCGTTCGTCTACGGGCTGGTGCTGTTCATGTCCAGTGTCAGCGCCGATGCGTCGCAGCGGCTGGCGAACCTGCACCTGTACTCGTGGATCCCGGTAGGACAGTTGCAGGTCGACTTTGGGCTGCGTTTGGACCCGCTCTCGCTGACGTTCGTACTGCTGATCACCGGCGTGGGTGCGCTGATCCACATCTACTCGATCGGATACATGGAGCACGACCCGGAGCGCAGGAAGTTCTTCGGGTACTTGAACCTCTTCGTGTTCTCGATGCTGCTGCTGGTGCTGGGCAACGGCTTCGTGACGCTGTACCTCGGTTGGGAGGGCGTCGGGCTCGCATCGTACCTGCTGATCGGCTGGTACACCGACCGTCCTTCGGCCGCGACCGCCGCGAAGAAGGCGTTCCTGATGAACCGGGTCGGCGATGTCGCGCTCGCTATCGCGATCTTCATCATGTTCCGCGAACTGGGGACAACCCAGTACACGGAGGTGTTCGCGCGGATCGGGACACTCTCGCCCGCCACCATCACCGCGATCGGATTGCTGCTGCTGCTCGGCGCGTGCGGCAAGTCGGGCCAGTTCCCGTTGCAGGCATGGCTGCCGGACGCCATGGAAGGCCCGACGCCGGTGTCCGCGCTGATCCACGCCGCGACGATGGTGACAGCGGGCGTGTATCTGGTGGCAAGGTCGAATCCGATCTTCAACCTGACCGCAGACGGCAGGCTGGTCGTGATGTGCGTCGGCACGCTCACGCTGCTGATTGGGTGCGTCGTCGGCTGCGCTTACGACGACATCAAGAAGGTGCTGGCCTACTCCACGATCTCACAGATCGGGTACATGATGCTCGCGGTCGGCCTAGGCCCGTTCGGATACGCGCTGGGCATCATGCACCTGCTGACGCACGGTTTCTTCAAGGCGGGCCTCTTCCTCGGCGCGGGCTCCGTGATGCATGCGATGAACGACGAGACGGACATGCGCCGCTTGGGCGGTCTGTGGCGGAAGATGCCGTGGACCTTCGCGACATTCGGGTTCGCCTTCCTCGCGATCATCGGCTTCCCCTTCCTCTCCGGCTACTACTCGAAGGACGCGATCATCGAGGCGGTGCTCGGCGGGCAGGGCTGGCGCGGCTGGATTTTCGGCATCGCCGCGATGATCGGAGCCGGCCTCACCGCGTTCTACATGACGCGGCTGGTGCTCATGACCTTCTTCGGCAAGGCGCGCTGGCAGGACCTGCGCACCGAGAGCGGCGAGGAGTACCACCCCCACGAGGCTCGGCCGGTGATGGTGGTGCCGATGGTGCTGCTGGCGATCGGCTCGATCGGCGCTGGCGCGTTCTTCTCCATCGGACACCGGCTCACGAACTGGTTGTCGCCCGCACTCGGCGAGTTACATGAGCGCGCGCACAGCCTGCTGCCGAGCGTCCTGATCACGGTCACCACCCTGGTACTTGTGGCAATCGGGGTGCTGGCAGCCTGGCTGTTCGTGGGCAGGCGGACGGTGCCGGTGCTGCGACCTGCGCGGGTATCCGCCGTGGTACAGGCGGCACGCGCCAACCTCTACGGCGACGCACTGAACGAGACCCTGGTCGCGACGCCGGGGATCTGGTTGTCGCGGGCACTGGTGTTCGCCGACAACAAGGGCGTCGACGGGGCCATCAACGGCCTGTCCGCGGGGTTCGGTGGCGGTTCTGGACGATTGCGACGATGGCAGACCGGTTTCGTGCGCTCCTACGCGCTGTCCATGTTCGGTGGCTGCTTCCTGCTGGTCGCCGCTCTACTACTGGTGAGGTTCTCGTGATCGCGCACGTTGTGCTGAAAGTGGCTCTTGTTCCAAAGAGGTGCACGAAAGCCACGTTCAGCACACTCATCGACACAAGAGCCACTTTCAGCAGCACTAGGGAGGCGGGGGCATGACCTCCTCGGCGAACGCGTGGCTGCTGATAGTGCTGCTGCTGGTGCCGCTGGTCGGCGGGCTGGTGGTGTCGCTGATCAAGAACGATCGGGGTGCGAAGTTCACCGCGTTGGGTGCCTCCGTCGTCGAACTGGCGCTGGCGATCGCATTGTGGTTCGCCTACGACCCGAGCGGGCCCCGGCTGCAGCTGGCGAGCAGCGTTGACTGGATACCGTCCTTCGGCATCCACATCTCCTTCGCCATCGACGGTATCGCGATGGTGATGATCGTGATGATCGCGGTGCTCTCGCCGATCGTGATCGGAGGGTCGTGGGCGGAGAAGCTACCGGAAGGGCGTTCGCAAGGCGGGTTCTTCTCGCTGCTGCTCGTGATGGAGTCGCTGGTGATCGCGGTGTTCGCGACCACCGATCTGTTCGACTTCTATGTGCTTTTCGAACTCATGCTGATCCCGATGTATTTCATGATCGGCCGTTTCGGTGGGCCACGCAGGCAGTACGCGGCGATGAAATTCTTCATCTACTCCTTCCTCGGCGGGCTGCTCATGCTCGCGTCCGCGATCGGCTGCTACGTCTACGCGCAGTCGGTAACGGGAAAAGGCACCTTCGACTGGGCCACCCTGCTCGGCATCGTCAGTCACGCGCCGCACTCCACCCAGATCTGGCTGTTCCTCGGCTTCTTCTTCGCTTTCGCGATCAAAGCGCCGCTGTTCCCGCTGCATACCTGGCTGCCGGACGCGACGGCGGAAGCACCGATCGCCGCTGGCGTGATGCTGGTCGGCGTGCTGGACAAGGTCGGCATCTTCGGGTTCCTGCGCTACACCATCCCGCTGTTCCCCGACGCGAGTAAAGCGCTCACCCCGCTGATGCTGATCCTCGCCGTGATCGGGGTGCTCTACGGGTCGATCCTCGCCGCGGGGCAGAGCGATATGAAGCGCTTCATTGCTTATGTCTCGGTGGCGCACTTCGGTTTCATCGCGCTTGGCGTATTCGCGTTCACCCAGCAGGGCGGCGTCGGCGCGGTGAGCTACATGGTGAACCACTCGATCTCGACCGGCATGTTCCTGATCGTGATCGGGATGATCGTGGCGCGCGGCGGTTCGCGCCGGGCGGAAGATTACGGCGGGATGCACAAGCTCGCGCCGTGGCTTTCCGGCGCGATGTTCGTGGCGGGCCTGACCACGCTCTCGCTGCCGGGCACTAACTCGTTTGTCAGCGAGTTCCTGGTGCTGCTTGGTTCCTTCAAGACGCATCCGGTGTACTCGATACTGGCAACGGTCGGCATGGTGCTGGCCGCGATGTATGTGCTGTGGATGTACCAGCGGGTGATGCACGGGCCGGTGCGCGGCAGCGCGCTGGTCGCCGTCGCGGGTGGTCCGGGTGCGGCGCGGGACCCCAACAGTGGGGCAATCAAAGACCTTTCGGTGCGAGAGAAGGCTGTGCTCGCTCCGCTGCTGGCGCTGGTATTGGTGCTCGGCTTCTACCCGAGCCCGTTGCTTGACGCGGTCGGCCCCTCGGTGAGCCAGACGCTCAGCTCGGTGGTCGGCACACAGGGAGGTAACTGAGGTGCTCGTGCTAGCTGCTGCGCCGCTGAAGGTGCCCGGCATCGACTACGGCGCGCTGTCCCCGGTGCTGATCATTCTCGGTGTCGCGTGTGTCTCGGTACTGTTCGAGGCGTTCCTGCCGAAGGAACTGCGCTGGTCGTCACAGGTGGCGCTGACCGTGATCGGACTGGTGGCTTCCGGTATCGCGCTCGGCGCGTACGCCGTCGGCGCGCCGTCCCAAGGGGTCAGCACGATCTCGGGCACCATCGCCGTCGATCATCCCGCGATGTTCCTGTGGGGCACCCTGCTCGCGCTGGGGTTCTGCGCCTTCCTGCTGATAGCGGACCGTTCGGTCGAGCCGGGTGGATACTTCTTCCCGCACCGTGAGCTTGCCGTTGGCCCTGGTACCACCGCGTTGCCGCAGACCATGCGGACCGAGGTCTTCCCGTTGATGCTGTTCTCCCTCGGCGGGATGATGACGTTCTGCGCCGCCAATGACCTGCTGACGATGTTCGTCGCGCTGGAAGTGCTGAGCCTGCCGCTGTACCTGATGTGCGGCCTGGCGAGAAAGCGCCGGTTGATCTCACAGGAAGCGTCGGTCAAGTACTTCCTGCTCGGCGCTTTCGGCTCGGCGTTCTTCCTCTATGGCCTCGCGCTGCTGTACGGGTACGCGGGATCGGTGAAGCTGTCGAATATCGCGAACGCCGCCGCGGGCACGAACCGCTCCGACAGTCTGCTGTTCATCGGCATCGGGCTGCTGATGGTGGGGCTACTGTTCAAGGGCTCGGTCGGGCCGTTCCATTCGTGGACGCCCGACGTGTACGTGGGTGCTCCTACCCCGATCACGACGTTCATGGCAGCCTGCACGAAGGTCGCCGCGTTCGGCGCCATCCTGCGCGTCCTGACGGTGTCGTTCCATGCCACCAGCTGGGAATGGCGCGGGGTGATGTGGGCGGTGGCGATCGTGTCGATGGCTGTCGGCGCGATCATCGGCTTGACGCAGACCGATATGAAGCGACTGCTCGCGTACTCGTCGGTGGCGCATGCCGGCTTCCTGCTGGTCGGTGCGCTGGCGATGACGGAACGGGGGCTGTCCGCGACGTTGTTCTACCTGCTGGCGTATGGATTCACCACGATCGCCGCGTTCGGCGTGGTGACGTTGGTGCGGGATGCCGACGGCGAGGCTACCCACCTCTCCGCGTGGGCCGGGTTGGGCAAGCGCTCGCCGTTGTTGGCGGGGGTGTTCACCTTCCTTTTGCTCTCATTTACCGGAATTCCTTTGACGAGCGGCTTTGTCGGCAAGTTCGCGGTATTCGCGGCAGCGATGGACGACGGGATGGTCCCCCTGGTGATCGTGGCACTGGTATTCAGCACGATCGCGGCGTTCTTCTACCTGCGGGTGATCGTGTTGATGTACTTCTCTGAGCCGAAAGCGGACGGCGCCACGGTGAGCGTGCCCGGCGCGTTCACTACGGCGGCGATCACGCTCGGCGTTGTGGTCACCCTCGTGCTCGGCGTCTGGCCGTCCTTCGCTCTCGGCTGGGCTGGCGGCGCGGGCTTCGGCGGCCTGTAGGGCTACCTGGTGGAACTCGACGAACGGCTGCTGGCGATTTCGGGTTGGTTTGTGGCGCGGAGGGTCCCGCCATCCGGGTGAGGCGGTTCAGTTCGTCAGCGCCCCGCGCGCGTCCATCAGCGTGAACCCGAGCAGTGTGCGGCCCTGCCACGAAGACGGCACGAGGGCGCGTTTGTCATCCGCCGTGAGGCATATTCCCCACCTGAACCTCCCGTAACGGCCTACCGCTGCCACCCCACCCGAGCGCGCGGGTCGCGGGCGCGGCCTGGTCCGGCCGCCTGAACGGATTTTCAGGGTGATTCAGCGTGGGTTCAGGGGCGCCCGCGCACGGTGGGGGTGTCGGACCCACCTCGGGCCCGAGGATAGGAGAAAAAGATGATCAAGACGAAGTTCGCGGCAGCGGCGATCGGTGCGCTGGCGCTGGGCGGGCTCGGTACCGGGCTCGCGAACGCGGCGAGCGGACCTGCGAGCCCACCCCCGCCATCGGCTAGCCACTCCGCGACGCAGAACACCCAGCAGGGATCGAACACCCAGCAGGGCCCGAATGTCCAGCAGGGCGATCAGAACGCGCCGGACACCGGCGGCGCGAAGGGCGAGTCGGGTTCGGAGCAGTCCGACGGCCCGGACACCGACAACGTTCAGCAGGGCCCGAATGTCCAGCAGGGCGATCAGAACGCGCCAGACACCGGTGCCGGTCACGCCGAAACGGGCAAGTAGGCCCGACCGAGGGCGAGGGGCCCGCCCGTGGGGGTCGGGCCCCTCCCCACTGGCGGGCATTTCCAGCGTGAAAGGGAGTACACATGGCAACACACGGGATCGCGACCGGGCGGATCGCGGGGCTACCGGTGCGCATCAAGCCGGGGGCGGTTGTGCTGTTCGGGCTGATCGTGTTGCTGCTCGCGGTGAGTGTCCTGCCTGGCCTCGCCCCTGGCCTGCCGGTCGGGGACTATTGGGGTGCGGGCCTGGCCGGGGCGGTGCTTTTCGACATCGGTGTGCTGGCCCACGAGTTGGCGCATGCGATCCTCGCCCGCCGCGCCGGGATGCGCGTGGAGGTGGTGGGCTTGGAGTTGTTCGGTGGGGGCACCGAGTTGCGCGGGCGCCCGCACTCTCCCTGGGTCGAGGCGCGGATCGCGCTGGCTGGGCCTGCGGCGAGTCTGGCCTTCGCCGGGGTGCTCGCACTGGTGAGCGTGCTGCTCGCGGTGTTCTCCGGGCCGGTGTTGGCGGTACTGGTCGGTGGCTATGTCGCGGCGGCGTCGCTGGTGGTCGCATTGGTCAATCTGTTGCCTGGTGCGCCGCTGGACGGTGGGCGAGTGTTGCACGCCTGGTTGTGGCACGGCCACGGTGACCGCCGCCGCGCCGATATCGCCACGCTACGCGCGGGCTTAGTCATCGGCGCGGTTGTGCTGGGGATCGGCATCATGGGCGGCTTGTTGGCGGGGCCGGGGGGTTGGTGGCTGGCCGCCGGTGGTCTTGCGATGCTGATTGCAGCCCGCGGTGAGTCCCGCAGGGTGAACGCACCGCCGCAACCCACCACCGACCCCCGCACGCCCGAGCCGACCGGAACCCCGCGATGATGACTACCACGACGCCACTCCTGTCATCACAGGCTGTGCCCTCGGCGCGAGCCGCGGTGGCGTCCCCAGAAGGCGAGGGTGCGATGCGAGTGCTGCTGGTCGAAGACGAGGCCAGGCTGGCCGAGGCGATCGCGGCTGGGCTGGGTGCCGACGGTTTCGCCGTTGACATCGCAGCCGACGGCGAGGACGGCCTGCACCGCGCCAGGGCAGGCGAGCACGACGCGATCGTGCTGGACATCATGCTGCCGAGGCTGTCCGGCTATGAGGTGGTGCGGCGGCTGCGTGCCGAGCAGGTGTGGACACCGGTGCTGATGCTCACCGCCAAGGACGGCGAGTACGACGAGGCCGACGCCCTGGATTTGGGCGCGGACGACTACCTGAGCAAACCGTTCTCCTATGTGGTGCTGCTGGCGCACCTGCGGGCGCTGATCCGCCGGGGCGGGCCCGCCCGCCCCGTGGTGCTTACCGCAGGAGACCTCGAACTGGATCCGGCGACGCGGCGCTGTCGGCGAGGGGAGGTGCCGGTGGCATTGACGCCGAGGGAGTTCGCGGTGTTGGAGTATCTGCTGCGCCACCGCGACGAGGTGGTCTCCAAACACGACATACTGACCAGCGTGTGGGATGCCTTCTACGACGGCGACCCCAATATTGTCGAGGTCTATATCGGCTACCTGCGAAGGAAGATCGATGCCCCGTTCGGCAGGCAGAGCATCGACACCGTCCGCGGCGCGGGATACCGGCTGCGCAGCGACGCCGCGCGGGAACGGCCCTGACACGTCTGGCCCGGTGCGTGGCTCGTGGTGGGCGCGGCGCTCGTTGCGGGCCCGGCTAACCGCGGCGGCCCTGGTGGTGATCACCCTGGGGATGGCGGCGGCGGCGGCGCTGCTGGTGTGGCGGCTGCACAGCGTGCTGTTGACCAATCTCGACGCATCCCTGTCGCGGCAGGTGCAGTCCGTCGCCGAGGACGCCGCCGTCGGCGACCTGGCACGCCCGTTGCCCGGTGCCGCTTCGGAATCCGGGGTGACCGCGGTGCAGGTAATCTCCGCGGGCGGCCGGGTGATCACCAGTTCGGCCAACATTGACGGGGAGGGCCGGTTGTTCACCGTCCCCGGCGGCGCAGGCGAGCCGAGCCTTGCCACCGTGGACGACGCGAGCCTCGCCGCCCCCTACCGGGTGGCGGCGCTGCGGGTCGCAGGCCCGTCCGGGCCTGTCACGGTGTATGCGGGGGCGCCGACCAATGAGGTCACCACCAGCGTCGCGGAGCTCGGCGCCGCACTGACTGTCGGGGTACCGGTCGTGATCGTGGCGCTGGGCCTGGTTGGCTGGCTGCTGCTGGGGCGTGCGCTGCGCCCGGTGGAGGCGCTGCGCAGGCAGGCCGCGGCGATCCCTGGCACCGACCCGGACCGTCGGCTGGAGGTCCTCGGTGCGGGCGACGAGTTGGCACGATTGGCTGTCACCTTCAACGAACTGCTCGCCCGCATCGCGAGCAGCACCGATCAGCAGCGCCGGTTCGTCGCCGACGCGGCCCACGAGCTGCGCAGCCCGCTCTCCGCGCTACGCACCCGCCTGGAGATCAACGCCCGCACCGGCGCAGGGGGAGGCGGCGACAACGGGGTCCTGCAGGATGTGATCCGGCTCGCGGAGATGGTGGACGGGCTGCTGGCGCTTGCCCGCCTTGACGCCCACGTCGTGCTGCCGCGGCATCCTGTGGATCTCGACGACCTGGTGTGGCAGGAGGCGCACGCGGCCCGCGAGCAGGGACCACCGGAGGTGGATACCACTGGCATTTCCCCGGCCCGTGTTCTCGGCGATCCGCAAGCCCTGCGACGCGTGGTGCACAACCTGGTGTCCAACGCTCGTCGCCACGCCCGAGAGACGATCACGTTGCGCCTGGGCATGCGAGCCGCCGAGCATGGACCGCAGGTGGTGTTCACCGTCGCCGACGACGGGCCCGGCATCCCCTTGGACGAGCGGCAGCGAGTGTTCGAGCGGTTCACTCGGCTGGACGAGGCACGTGGCCGCGACGCGGGCGGTGCTGGGCTCGGCCTGGCGATCGTTCGGGACGTCGTCATCGCCCACGGCGGTGCGGTCTGGATCGAGGACAACGAGCCCGGCGCCAGGTTATGCGTCCAACTACCCGCATCCCCGCCTGAGTAAGTATCCGCCTACTTCGCGTAGCTGAAGGTATCCACAGGAACGTTCAGCTTCCCTTCAGCGCTCCGGGCGCATCGTGACCGCATACCTGGTTATGGCACACCCCGCCGCGAGGAGGCACCCCGGATATGTCGATGGAACGGCGCTCGAGCCGCCTGGCGCCGTCACGCCACCGGGTACCGGTAGGTCAACCGCTGGCGGCGCGCCGCGACCCAGCGACCCAGCGGGGCCGGCGGGGCCGGCGGGGCCGCCGCAGGCCCCGTAGCCGGTGGGCCAGGGCGCTGCTGGCCGTGGTGGCCCTGCTCACCGCCCTGCTGCTCACGGCGGTGGTGGACAAGGTGCC